>JBDLVP010000047.1:0-13431 GCA_039804705.1 Actinomycetota bacterium | reverse complement strand
CTCAGAAGATTGCAGATGCTTTCTTGTCAAACGGCGTTATTGAAGACGTCGTGAACATTCACGTCGAAGACTAAGGCGGCCGGTCATGAAGATTGGTGTTGTTACTTTTCCTGGCACCTTGGATGACCGCGATGCAGCACGCGCTGTTCGTATTGCCGGTGCTGAGGTTGTTTCACTTTGGCACGCAGATGCCAACTTGCACAAGGTTGATGCAGTTGTTCTTCCTGGTGGTTTTTCGTATGGTGATTACCTTCGTTGCGGTGCCATCGCAGCGCAGGCTCCGGTGACTCAAGCAATTGTTGAGGCTGCTAAGGGCGGCTTGCCAGTTCTTGGTATTTGCAACGGTTTTCAGGTTTTAGTTGAGTCTCACTTGTTGCCTGGTGGTTTGATTCGCAATGAGCACCGTCACTTCATATGCCGCGACCAGCAGTTGCGCGTTGAAAACGTTGATACTCCTTGGACTAACCAGTTTGTTCAAGACGAAATCATTAGCATTCCGTTGAAAAACGGCGAGGGTGGTTACATCGCATCGGCTGAAGACCTAGCACGCATCGAAGGCGAAGGTTTGGTTGCATTCCGCTATGTTGGCGGAAACCCAAACGGTTCGATGGCTGACATTGCTGGCCTTCGTAACGAACGCGGCAACGTTGTTGGTCTTATGCCTCACCCAGAGCATGCTGTTGAAGCTGGCTTTGGCCCTGACACTGATTTGGCTATGCGCTCAGGCGTTGATGGCTTGAAATTCTTCACCTCGGTTATGAAAGCTTTGGTAAACGCATGAGCGTAACTGTCGACACAACTGCAAACGCAGCAGCTACTCCTGACAAGGCGCAGCCTTGGAAAGAGCTTGGTCTGAAGCAAGACGAATACGACCGAATCAAAGACATTCTTGGTCGCCGCCCAACCAGCGCTGAACTTGCAATGTATTCGGTGATGTGGTCTGAGCACTGCTCATACAAGTCTTCAAAGATTTACCTTCGTCAGTTCGGTGAAAAAGTCACCGATGAAATGAAGAAAAACCTGATGGTCGGTATGGGCGAAAACGCTGGTGTGGTTGACATCGGTGAGGGTTGGGCGGTGACCTTTAAGGTCGAGAGCCACAACCACCCTTCGTACATTGAACCTTTCCAAGGTGCCGCGACTGGTGTTGGTGGAATCGTTCGCGACATTTTGACCATGGGTGCTCGCCCAATCGCTGTAATGGATCAGCTTCGCTTTGGCGAAGTTGCCAACGAAGACACCGCTCGCGTGGTTCACGGTGTTGTTGACGGTATTTCGTTCTACGGAAACTGCCTTGGATTGCCAAACATTGGCGGCGAGACTGTGTTCGACAAGGTTTACCAGGGAAACCCATTGGTAAATGCTTTGTCAGTTGGTGCTTTGCGTCACGAAGACTTGGTTTTGGCCAAGGCTTCAAACCCAGGCGACCAGGTTATTTTGTTTGGTGCTCGCACCGGCGCTGACGGCATCAGCGGTGTGTCGGTTCTTGCATCTGAAACCTTCGATTCAACCGGCCCATCGCGTCGCCCAGCCGTTCAGGTTGGTGACCCTTTTGCCGAAAAGGTTTTGATCGAGTGCTGCCTTGAGCTTTATGCCGCTGGCGTAGTTGCCGGTATTCAAGACTTGGGTGGTGCTGGTCTTTCTTGCGCCACTTCTGAGCTTGCCTCGAACGGTAATGCGGGAATGCGCGTTCAATTGCAAGATGTTCTCAAGCGTGACGAGAGCCTTACCCCAGAAGAAATTCTGATGTCTGAATCTCAAGAGCGCATGATGGGCATTGTGCCAAAGAAGCACCTCAAAGAGTTCATCAAGATTGTTGAAAAGTGGGAAGTCGAATATTCGGTTCTCGGTGAAGTTATTGACGAGCCTCGTCTCTACATCAACTGGGGCAAAGAAGAAATCGTAAACGTTCCACCTCGCACCGTGGCCCACGATGGTCCGGTTTATGAGCGACCAGTAAAGAAGCCAACCTGGATTGCCGCATTGAACGCCGACTCGGCTAAGTCGTTGCCTCGCGCAACCACCAGCACAGAATTGGCTACTCAGTTGGTTCAGATTATTTCTTCGCCAAACCAGGCATCAAAGTCTTGGGTTACCGACCAGTATGACCGCTATGTTGGCGGAAACACCGCGTTGGCTCAGCCAGATGACTCAGGCATGGTTCGCGTTTCTGAAGAAACCGGTCTTGGTGTTGCGATTGCAACCGACGCCAACGGTCGCTATGGCCAGCTCGACCCTTATGCCGGTGCACAGCTTGCTTTGGCTGAGGCTTACCGCAACGTGGCATCATCTGGTGCTGTGCCTTCGGCTGTTACCAACTGTCTAAACTTCGGTTCTCCTGAGAACCCTGAGGTTATGTGGCAGTTCAAGCAGGCAACTGCGGGTCTTGCCGACGGCTGCCTCGAGCTTGGCATTCCGGTTACTGGTGGCAACGTTTCGTTCTACAACCAGACCGGCGATGTTGCGATTCACCCGACCCCAGTTGTTGGTGTGCTAGGTGTAATCGACGATGTTGCTCGCCGCATTCCTTCGGGCTGGCAAGACGAAGGCCACAACATTTACCTTTTGGGAACCACCAAAGATGAACTCGATGGTTCAGTTTGGTCTGGAGTTCTTCACGATCACCTTGGTGGCAAGCCGCCTGTAGTTGATTTGAAGCACGAAAAGGCTTTGGCTGAATTGCTTCATGGTGCATCGTTGCAGGGCCTACTAGCCTCGGCTCACGACCTTAGCGAGGCTGGCTTAGCCCAGGCTGTTGCCGAGTCTTCGTTCCGCTTTGGTGTGGGTGCTCGCATTTGGCTTGGCGAACTTTGCGAACGCGATGGCGTTGACCTAACCGCAGCGCTGTTCAGCGAATCAACCGGCCGCGTTTTGGTTTCAGTTGGTCGCGAAGACGACGTGAAGTTTGTTGGTCTTTGTGAAGCTCGCGGTATTCCTGTTCTGCGCATCGGTGTTACCGATGGCTCAGGCGAAACTGCGAAGTTAGAAATCAAAGATGTCGCAGACTTCAACCTCGCCGAGCTAAAGGGCGAATGGAAGGCAACTCTGCCAGAGCTATTTGGCTAATTCAGATTGTTGAATGTGGGCTGTCAAGATTCTGGCAGCCCACATTCTTTTTAATTGCGATGAGTAAAATCGCAATATGCCTAGCCAACAAGAAATCATCGAGCACTTCACTAAGCGATTAGCGTTCGAAACCGATGCCTCAGATGTGCACGCAGCCTTTGAAGCAGGTGACCGCTTTGTTTTGGTTGACGTTCGCGGGCAAAGCTCATGGGATCAAGGTCGGATTTCTGGGGCAATTCACATGCACCACTCTGAGATCGCTGAGAGAGCACCGAAAGAGATTCCGTTAGACATGCTAGTGGTGGTTTACTGCTGGGGCCCAGGTTGCAACGGAGCCCACCGCGGAGCTTTGAACTTCGCACTGCTTGGTTACCAGGTTCGCGAAATGCTAGGTGGTTTTGAATACTGGGCACGTGAAGGCTACGCGGTTGTGAATGACGCTGGAGCGGTCTTCAGAGAAAAAGACCCGTTGACCGTTCCGGTAAATTCGCCCACCTGCGATTGCTAGGTGTAACTAAATCAGGCCAGTGCCTTGAACTTTGGTTCGCCGACTAGGCAGCTTTAGCTTTATTCCCGGTGGCTTCAAAGCCGATGATATCTACCGGGTAAGAAAGGTAATCTGCCCAACCGGCTAAACGAGCATCGCGCCAAACGTAGTCGCGAGCTACTTCGGCCAAGCTCGCCCAAAAGAACACGTTGAGCAGGTCAATTGACAGGTGGCTGATTGATTGATCAGGGAAAGCGCGGCCCAAGAACCTGCGCAGCAAAGTTGGAACATCGCTCAAACCGTAACGGTGAAGCAGCGCTCGAACCTGAAACTCAATCTCGCGAGCACGTCTTGGGTTCCACACCGGGTTCGGAATGTCTTGGTGAACGTGAAGCATGCGGTGAACGGCTTCGGCCTGAGAGTATCTGGCGTCGTCGAGGCGGTCAAAAACAGGAATGAACCTGTCGATTTCATAGCCAGCTTTGCGAAGGTCTAAAACGTCGGGATAGTGCAGAAAGCGATAAAACGGAACGTGAGGGCGAACCGGTGAATAGGGCAATGAAGTGAACGAAGCAAGAAGAGGGTCGATTCCGAGTGCTGACGCGCCCCAGTTGTCGATTGCCTCATCGACATCCTGATTGAAATCATCTTTCTTAGCCACCAAACAATTGTCGGTGTTGGGTTGTAGTTTCGTCAAAGTTGAAAGGAAACTCTATGGAATTTCTCATTCTGTTAATTCTCGGGGGCATTATTTGGGGAATCGTTGCTTTTGTTTTGTGGCTGGCAAAGCCCGATTCCGGAGCTAGCAATTCGGTAGGTGCTGCTTCGCCTGATGACGACATTGACGACCCCAACTGGGAAGATCACATTCGTCACGACCCATTTCACCCCGGTGGCTCCGGAGGCTCGGGTGGTTCTGGCGGATTTGGGCACCACGGGTAACCTATTCGAAACACCGAACGGCTAACCTAAAGAGGTGCCGAAATATTCTGATGAGACTCCTGATGAACGCGTGATGCGCCGCGAGATCAAAATCGCGATTTGGGAGCGACGCACTGCTGCCCCACTGGCCGCACTTGCGCTCTTGTTTATGGGCTTGTGGGCCTATCAGGTTCTGGGCAACCTGTCGGTAGTTCAGTGGGATATCGTTGAGGCTGCCAGCATCACAATTTGGGTTATCTTTTTGATCGACTTCAGTTACCGCTTGGTTTACCACTACGACAAAAAGCAATTTTTACGCTCAAACGTAATTGAGATTCTGGCACTTCTTTTGCCAGCATTCCGGTTCTTGCGCATGTTCCGCGTAATAACTGCTCTTGGCTTCTTGGCTCGAGTTATGCAAAACCAGCAGGGTCGCATTGCGATTTACCTTTCGGTCATGATGCCAATGCTTTTGATTGGCGGAGCAATCGGCGTTCTTGAAGCTGAGCATGGTGCAGCTGGGGCAAACATTCTTACTTTCCGCGATGCAATCTGGTGGGCCGGGGTTACCTTGTTCACCGTTGGCTTCGGCGATAACTATCCCGTGACCGACGAGGGCCGCATAATCGCGTTTGTCTTGATGCTCTCAGGATGGGCGCTGCTTTCGGTAATGACCGCGGCGTTTGCGAGTTACTTTGCTCGTCAGGCCGCACTGACTGCTTCAAAAGGAGCAAAGAAGCACCGTTAACCACAGCCTGCGCCTGTGTTGCTTGAGCTTCAAGTAAATTTGCCATAGAACTTGGAGATTAATGTTTGCCGGCATAGCGCGCGTAGTAATTGGGTTGATTGTGGTTATCGCAATCTGCTCGGCATTTGCCGCACCTCTTGCTATTGAGATCGCAGCCGTAGTCGTAGTTTTGGTTTTGGTTACCGGCTGGAATTGGTACGTCGGCAAAACTTTCGTTTACACCGCCAAGCAACTAACCTCTAAGCCGTTCAACGGAAAGCTTCCGTTAGAACTTGGCAAAGCCACCGAAACAGCGGTTGCCCTTGCAGGCGATGACTCCTATTCGCAAAAGATAGTTGGCGAAAAAGCGTTTGGCGACAACTTTGAAGATCTGCGTCAATACGCTGACTACCCCGACGGCTCGATGCTCGAGGTTCAATGCGCGCTGGTTGCAGAGCCAGCTAACCCGCACTCAACTCATGCCGTTGCAGTTACCTGCGGCGGAGTCGTGCTTGGTTACATTGCCGAGTTTGAATCAGAGCCGTTGTTCAAGTTTTTGATGAACAATCGAGGCATGGCGCGAGTGAACTCAAACGTTTATTTCTCGATTGCCGATGGCTTTAGCCACGTTGAACTTGATCTGACTCGCCCTTACGAAATCGTCAAGGGCGTTTAGCAAAACCTAGTCTTGGTGCAACAGATCGTGACGCACGATAGTTGCGTTACGGTCTTGACCAACACCGATTGCGCTAATGCGGCAACCGCTCAAACGCTCAAGCAACAAAATGTAGTCTTGCGCGTTCTTAGGTAGTTCTTCGAAAGTCTTAGCCTGGCTAATGTCTTCGTCCCATCCTGGGAAGTTTTCATAGATTGGCTTTGCGTGGTGAAAGTCGGTCTGCGAAACCGGAATTTCATCGGTGCGAACACCGTCTACTTCGTAGGCAACACAAACTGGAATCTCTTTGATGCCGGTAAGCACATCGAGCTTGGTCAAGAAGATATCGGTTAGGCCGTTGATGCGAGTTGCGTAACGAGCAACTGGGGCATCGAACCAACCACAGCGGCGCTCACGGCCGGTGGTAGTTCCGAACTCGCCACCGGTTTGACGCAAGAACTCGCCCCACTTGTCGAAGAGCTCGGTTGGGAATGGGCCAGCACCAACTCGAGTGGTGTAGGCCTTCAAGATTCCGATTACCGAGGTGATCTTGGTTGGGCCAATACCAGAGCCGATGGTTGCACCGCCAGAAATAGGCGATGAAGAAGTTACGAACGGATAGGTTCCGTGGTCAACATCTAGCAGGGTTCCCTGGCCGCCTTCAAGAAGCACGGTCTTGCCGGCTTCAAGTGCCTGGTGAAGTTCAAGTGCGGTGTCTGCAACCATTGGCTTCAAGCGCTCTGCATAACTAAGAAGTTCTTCAACTACATCGTCAACGCGAATGGCAGCGCGGTTGTAAACCTTTAGTAGCAACTGGTTCTTTTGAGCTAGTGAGCCTTCGACCTTTTGGCGAAGAATGCTTGGGTCGAATAGGTCTTGAACGCGAATGCCAAGGCGACCAACTTTGTCGCCGTAGGTTGGGCCAATGCCGCGACCGGTGGTGCCAATGGCACGCTTGCCCAAGAATCGCTCGGAAACTTTGTCAATGGTCACGTGGTACGGGGTAATGATGTGAGCGTTAGCGCTTACCTTTAGGCGTGAAACGTCAACGCCCTTTTCGATTAGGCCGTCGAGTTCTTTGAACAAAACGCCGAGGTCAATGACCACACCGTTGCCGATAACTGGGGTAACCCCAGGGGTCAAAATGCCAGAAGGCAAAAGGTGAAGTGCAAACTTTTTATCGCCGATTACTACGGTGTGACCAGCATTGTTTCCGCCTTGGTAGCGAACAACATAGTCAACGCGTTCTCCCAGTAGGTCGGTGGCTTTTCCTTTGCCCTCGTCGCCCCACTGAGCTCCAACTAGCACGACTGCAGGCATGGTCAACTCACTTCAAAATCTTGGGATGTAAGCGGGAATCCGCTTGCAATTAAGTTTACCTGAGAGCGCGCTGTGCTACTAGTTATTACAAGGGCTCCGCGATTACTTCGTTTTGAAGAGGTTCTGCTGAATCCAGCAGTGCATTGTGATAGCGGCCGCTGCGCTGGCGTTAATTGAGCGAGTTGAGCCGTATTGGCTGATCTCAAGCATTACTTCTGAGGCTTCAATTGCAGGTTCGCTCAGGCCTGGGCCTTCTTGGCCGAATAAAAACACGCAAGCCTCGGGCATTTGGTACTGCTCGATCTTTTGGCATCCTGGTGAATTATCGATTGCGATGATCGGCAGGTTCTCGGCTTTTGCCCATTTCACGAAGTCTTCAACGGTGGGGTGATGGCGCACGTGTTGATAGCGGTCGGTAACCATTGCCCCGCGGCGATTCCAGCGACGGTGGCCAATGATGTGAACTTCGGCGGCTAAGAATGCGTTGGCAGTTCTCACGATTGAGCCAATGTTCAAATCGTGCTGCCAGTTTTCAATCGCGACGTGAAATTTGTGGCGACGGCTGTCTAGTTCTGCAACGATCGCATCCATGCTCCAGTAACGGTATTGGTCGAGCACATTGCGGGTGTCACCGTTAGCTAGCAGCTCAGGGTCGAAATGCGAATCGGTTGGCCAATCGCCTACCCAAGGGCCAACGCCCCAGGTGGTTAGTTCTGGGCTTGGCTCGCCCGGCTGCATTTCAGTCACCCGTAAAGCCTAAGACACACGGCGTTAACACCGCTTCGGTAGGCTTGGGGTTATGGCAGATATAAAGAACATCGAGTGCTGGCTTACCGACATGGATGGCGTGCTGGTGCACGAAGGCAAGCCGATTCCTGGAGCTGCTCAATTGATTGAGCAGTGGCAATCTAAAGGTCAACGATTTTTAGTTTTAACCAATAACTCGATTTACACCCCGAGCGACTTGGCAACTCGTTTGCAGGCCGAGGGTTTGAACATTCCTGAAGAGTCAATCTGGACTTCAGCGCTAGCCACCGCAGCTTTCTTGAAATCGCAAAAGCCAAACGGCACTGCTTATGTGATTGGCGAATCAGGACTTAGCCAAGCACTTCACGACGTTGGTTATCAGCAAACCGAAATTGCCCCTGACTATGTTGTTCTTGGTGAGACCCGCAACTTCTCATTTGACAACCTCACTAAGGCTTGCCGCCTTATCGTTGCTGGTGCTCGATTCATTGTTACCAACCCAGACGCCACTGGCCCTTCGCACGACGGTATTTTGCCAGCAGCTGGTTCAGTAGCTGCTTTGATCACAAAAGCAACTGGCCGCGAGCCATATATTGTTGGCAAACCAAACCCAATGATGTTCCGCTCGGCCATGGACAAAATTCAGGCTCACTCAAAATCAACCGGAATGATTGGCGACCGCATGGACACCGACGTGGTTGCCGGCATTGAAGCTGGCTTGCACACGGTTTTAGTTTTGACCGGAATCTCTGACCAAGCCGAAATTGAAAAGTACCCGTTCAGACCAAATGAGGTTTTGAATTCGGTCGCAGATTTGCTCGACTAGAAATAGCTGCCTTGCACATCGCAATCTTTCTCGACCAAAACCCTGGCACCCTCGGCGGCGCTCAGGCATCGGTAATGCTGCAGAAAGATTATCTGGAGCGCGCCGGCCACAAGGTTTCGGTGGTTGCCCCTGCTGGTGATTTCGCGCCAAGCGATTCGGTAGTTACTTACCCATCTTGGCCGCTCACTCCGAGCCGCGAGTTCTCGTTCACTATGAAAATTGGCAGCGCCATCAAGGTGTTGAACCAAAAGTTTTCGCAAGGTCAGCCGGTTGATTTAGTGCACGTTCAAGCCGACAACTGGGGCGCTTTGATTGGCGCCCGATTCGCACTCGAGCACAACTTGCCACAGGTAAACACGCTGCACACCAACCTTGAGCACGCACTAGTTAAAATCGTTGGCAAGGCGGCTTCAAGTGCAATGGTGCTTGGTCTTTCAACAGGTTTTGCTTTTCTCTCAAAACAACCTGGATGCCGCCCGACAACAAGTGCCTGGAAATACCTGGGCATGATTTCAGCCAACGCTGATTTGATCTTGGTTCCGACGCTTCACTTTGCCAAGCTCGCAATGAAGATGGGCGTAGCCAAAGATGTTCAGGTGCTTTCAAACGGCGTTGACGATGAATTTGCTTTGGCAAAGATTGAGCCTAAAAGCCGAAAGCCAAAGACCACCCCAGTTCAGTTTTTATGGTGTGGACGCATTAGCCATGAGAAGCGAATTATGCAGTTTATGCAGGCCATAAAAATTGCTGATTTATCTGGCGAAGTTAAGATTTACGGCAGTGGTGACCAACTTGCCGAAGCGCAAGAATTTGTAAGTGCGAATGGCCTTGCCAATGTGGTTGAGTTTTGCGGTCGCCTAAACCACCACGACATTTTGCTCAAGATGAAAGAAGCCGATGTGATGGTGCAAACCTCATCGGGTTTTGAAACTCAAGGCATGACAGTTTACGAGGCCGGAGTCATGGGCACCCCAAGCGTGATTTGCGATCGCAACATTGCGCTCGACTTACCGGCAGGCAGCAACTGGCTGGTGGCTGACGATTCGATTGAGGCTCTTGCAAAAACCCTCAAGCAAGCCGAACTTGATGTTGCCGCTGGCAACACTAAAGTGATTGACTTGCGCAACCAAATGGCGCAGTCGAAGCTAACTGGAAAGGCGCTCGGTTATTACCAGCTGGCAATTAACCTTCATGCTGAAAAGAGCAAAGAAGTTTAGAGACCTTGCTTGTTTCGCCAGTAAGCAACTAGCGCGTTTGCGTGGCCGTGGCCAATCTCGAATTCGTTTTTCAGAAAAGCCACTTGCTCCATGTGTTTTTCGCTTCGAACTTTTTCTAATTGCTCGAACCAATGCGCAACCGGCTGGCCGTATTTCTTTTCAATCGATGGAAAATACGATGCCGGTCCTTTAACTTTTTCATCCATGTATTTATTTTAGGAATGAAAAAAGAGCCACCCGATTTCTCGAGTGGCTCTTTTCTTGATTGAAATTACTTGGCGCCGTTGATGGTCGCGGTAGTTACAGCAAAGCTTGCAAGGTTGTACTTCTCAAGAATTGTCTTGTAGGTTCCGTCAGCGATCAATGAGTTCAAAGCCGCCTGAATTGCCTCGGCTAGCTTGTCTCCCTTTACAACACCGAAGCCAAATAGACCTGAGTCGTAACCGGTAGGGGCAGCAGGATCAACCACTAGGTCGAAGTACTTTCCGCCACCAGCAGTCTGAACGGCTTCAGCAGCAATAGGTGAGTCGATCAAGAAGGCTGAACCTTTATTTGCGCGAAGTGCGTTTAGGGTTGAAGGCTCATCTGGGAACGAAAGAACATTGATTGCTGGCTTTGAACCGCAGTCAACTGCCTTCAAGGTGTCACCCTGAACGGTTGCTGACTCGATAACTGCAGTCTTGCCACAAAGGTCAGCAAGTGAGTTGATGCCATCTGGGTTTCCCTTGTTTACAACAAGTGAAGAACCTGCGCTGAAGTAGTCAACGAAGTCAAGCTTTGCCTGGCGCTCTACGTTGTCGGTCATTGCCGATGCAACAGCATCGTGGTTGCCTGATTCAAGCGATGCAATGATGGTGTCGAATGCCTGCTTCTCGAAGGTCACCTTCAGGCCTAGCTTTGCGCCGATTGCCTGGAATAGGTCGTAGTCGAAACCGGTAACGTTTCCTGCGTCATCTAGCAATTCCATTGGCGCATAAGGAATGTCGCTGGCAACGTTGATTTCACCTTTGTCGGTGTACTTAGCAGGAACTAGCTTTGCAGCGGCTGCGTCAACCTTTGAGTTGTCGGTGCCGTTGGTAGCGGTTCCGGCTGCACAGCCGGTCAAAAGTAGCGCACCAGTTGCCAGAACAGCAATGGCTGAAAAAATAGTCTTTTTAGACAAGGGGTCTCCTAGTTGGGATTTCTTGGTTAATAGCCGCTTTAAGCCTAGCCCAGAGAGTATTTCAGGCGTGTAAATAATTTTTAGTGTTACAGAACACTACGAATAAAGGCCTTGGTGCGTTCTTCTTGCGGGTTGTCTAGAACCTGCTGAGGGGTTCCGCTTTCAACAACCAAACCTTGATCCATGAACACCACGGTGTCGGCAACTTCGCGGGCGAATCCCATTTCGTGGGTGACCACAATCATTGTCATGCCGCTCTTTGCCAGGTCGCGCATTACATCGAGCACATCGCCAACAAGTTCTGGGTCTAGAGCCGAGGTCGGCTCATCGAACAACATAAGTTTTGGTTCCATCGCCAGCGCACGAGCTATCGCCACGCGTTGCTGCTGACCGCCGCTGAGCTGCGATGGATAGTGGTCGGCGCGGTCGGCCAGGCCAACCTTTTTCAAAAGCTCAAGACCTTGCTTTC
Source organism: Actinomycetota bacterium (assembly GCA_039804705.1). Taxonomy (GTDB): domain Bacteria; phylum Actinomycetota; class Actinomycetes; order Actinomycetales; family Microbacteriaceae; genus Rhodoluna. The sequence goes on along the minus strand of JBDLVP010000047.1, from coordinate 1,834 downwards.
GGGCTTTGTCAGCTGGCACCTGATTCACACCAATCGGAGCCTCGATTACGTTCTCAAGTGCGGTTAGGTGTGGGAACAAGTTGAATCGCTGGAACACCATGCCAATGTGTCTGCGCTGAGCTGCAATTTCACGTGGCTTCATTTCGTGCAATACTGCTCCGGTGTCACGGTAACCCATGAGCTCGCCATCAATGTAAATGCGACCACCGTTGATGGTTTCAAGGTGGTTTAGGCAACGCAAGAACGTTGACTTACCCGAACCCGATGGCCCAAGCAAAACCAAAACTTTGCCGGTCTCCACCTGCAGGTTGATTCCTTTAAGGACTTCATTTGAGCCGTAGTGTTTGCGAACCGAGCGGGCATCAACCATTAAATTCTTTTTGGTCATTTGCCCACCTGCTTTGCCTTTGCTGGTTTCTTTGAAGCGCCCGAAAATTTGATAAATCTAAAACCCGCCGATTCGGCATCGAATCCGCGGCCGTACTTTTTCTCTAGGTAATACTGAGGTACCGAAAGAATGCTGGTCATTACTAGGTACCAGAAGGCAGCAACCACTAGAAGCTCGATCTGAGCAAGGTTCTGCGAAGAGATCATGGTGGCGCGAGTGTAGAGTTCCATCACCGCAATTACCTGCAGCATCGAGGTGCTCTTGAGCATTGAGATTGTCTCGTTACCCATTGGCGGAAGGATCACGCGCATTGCCTGGGGAAGAACGATCTTGCGAAGAGTGTAACCGCCGCTCATGCCAAGAGACTTAGCTGCCTCGGTTTGCCCGCGGTCAACTGATAGCAAACCAGCTCGCACAATCTCAGCGGCATATGCTGCTTCGTTTAGCGAGAGCGCAATAATTCCGGCAACCAGCGAAGGAACTAACTTGCTGGTCTGGCCCTCAACAAAAACAATGTTGGTGAATGGAATTCCAAAGGTAAGAGTTGGGTAGATGATTCCCAGGTAACCCCAGAAAACAATCTGCAACAGCAACGGGGTTCCGCGAAAAAAGCCGATGAACGCGTTTGAAACCAACTTGAGCAGCGGGTTTGTCGAAAGCTTCATGACAGCAAGGGCTACTGCCAAAATGGTCGCAATAAACATTGAGATTGCAGTGATCACCAGAGTCATAACCGCACCCTGCAAAATGTTTGGGTTGAACAGGTACTTTGCGATTACCGTGTGGTCAACTGATTCAGCGCTGTAAAGCGACCAAATTAGTGAGCCAACCAAGAAGAACAAAATGGCTCCTGAAACCCAGCGCCAAGGATGACGCAACGGCGTAGCCACGATGTCATCGACATGCGCCTCGCGAATTTCAGGATTACTCAATGCGTAAAGCTTTCTCAAGTTTGTTCTGATAAATAAGAATACGCATTTCAGCGCAAGCCTGCAGGGCGCAGGCTTCAATAACGAACTAGTGAAATAGTTCGAAACATATACTGCAGTGAATTTTGCCAAACTAAACTTTTTTACATGGCCATTTATGACAACATCACTCAGGTAGTGGGTAACACCCCACTCGTTCGAATTAATCGTGTAGTCGCCGGGGGCGCCGAGGTTTACGGCAAGCTCGAGTTCTACAACCCAAGTTCATCGGTTAAAGACCGCATTGGAATTGCCATGGTCGATGCAGCCGAGGCTTCGGGTCAGCTAAAGCCAGGTGGCACCATTGTTGAAGCCACCTCAGGTAACACCGGTATCGCACTAGCCATGGTTGGCGCAGCTCGCGGTTACAAGGTTGTTCTAACCATGCCTGACTCAATGTCGAAAGAGCGTCGCACTTTGCTTCGCGCTTACGGTGCAGAGCTAGTTCTGACCCCAGCTGCCGAAGGCATGCGCGGAG
>JBDLVP010000046.1:0-3387 GCA_039804705.1 Actinomycetota bacterium | reverse complement strand
TAGAAGGTCGCGTGCCTGAATGCCCTGGGTGTAAACCTGTGCACTTTCAAGCTGCTTCTCAAGGTCTTTCTTGAGCTCTTCTAGCGTGTCGAACTCGCTGGCAAGCTGAGCGAATGAGTCGTCAGCCTTTGGCAATTCACGCTCTTGAACGCTAACCAAAGTAACGGTTACCTCTGAGTCTTTACCTGCGTTGTCGCCACCAACAAGCTTTGAAACGAAGGTAGTGGTTTCGCCAGCGGTCAAGGTGTCAAGCGCATCGTCAAGGCCGTCAAGCATTTTGCCAGAGCCGATTTCGTAAGAAATGTTCTCAGCTGTGTCGATGGTCTTGCCGTCGATCTTGGCAACCAAATTGATGCTGGTGAAGTCGCCCTTCTTAGCAGCGCGCTCAACGGTGCGAAGTGCACCGAAACGAGCACGTAGGTTGTCTAGCTCTTCGGTAACTTCTTTGGCGGTTACCTTGGCTTCGTCAACAACTACCTTGATGCCCTTGAGCTCAGGAAGCTTGAATTCTGGGCGAACCTCAACTTCGAAGTCGACCACTAGGTTGCCTTCAAAGGTGTTCTCGTCTGGAGCCTGCTTGACGTCAGCTTGTGGCTGACCAAGAGGTGCAAGTTTGTTTTCGCTCATCGCCTTTAAGTAGAACTCGTTAAGGCCGTCGTTGATGGCGTGAGCCATGATCGCTGGGCGACCAACACGCTGCTCGAGAATCTTTGCCGGAATCTTGCCCTTGCGGAAGCCAGGAATGTTTACCTGCTCCGCAATGTGCTCATAAGCGTGGTCAAGAGCTGGTTTTAGCTCTTCTGGAGTGATCTCTACATTGATCTTTACGCGAGTCGGATTGATTCGCTCTACAGTGCTCTTCAACTGTGTCTCTTTCCTAGTAAAAAGGCCCGCATTTCTGCGAGCCGATTCCTGATGAGCTAAAACCTAGGTTCTTGCTCGATCTGTCGGGATGACAGGATTTGAACCTGCAACCCCCTGTACCCAAAACAGGTGCGCTACCAAATTGCGCTACATCCCGCGATGATTCACCTAAAACTTTTTGGGGCGGTGAAACAACCTTGTCGAGTCTATCCCATAGAATAGAACTCGTTGTGCAAATCGACAGATTTAATCAGCAAGTTTCGCGAGTGTAGCTCAATGGTAGAGCCTCAGTCTTCCAAACTGATTACGCGGGTTCGATTCCCGTCACTCGCTCCAAATACCCCGCGCCTAACACAGACAAATCGGTCAAGGCACGAGGGTTTTGCTATTTATAAAGGTTCACTAAAGGAGCAAGCCAGTTATGGTTTCAGCCACCAACCTCGATTTCGGCCCGGCCGTTGGCCTAATCTGCCGCGAGTGCAGCACTGAGGTTGAACTGGGTGCTCGTCACGTTTGCGCCGAGTGCTTCGGCCCTCTTGAGGTTAAATACGAGTTCGGAACCGTCACCCGCGAGCAAATTGAGGCTGGCCCACGTTCAATCTGGCGTTACGCGGCTCTTTTGCCGGTTCCACAAGATGAAGCTAATCGCCCAGCCGACTTGGCCCCGGGTTTCACCAAGCTTCAGAAGTCAGTAAACCTGGCTGCTCGCCTAGGCATGAAGTCGCTTTACATCAAAGACGACCGCGATAACCCAACTCACTCTTTCAAAGACCGCGTTGTTGGCGTAGCTATGACTGCAGGTAAAACCCTTGGTTTCACCACCATTTCTTGCGCCTCAACCGGCAACCTTGCTAATGCTGTTGCCGCAGCAGCTGCCCGCGCCGGAATGCGATCAGTGGTATTGATTCCAGACAATCTAGAACAGGGCAAGGTCGTCACCAGCGCTGTTTATGGCACCACACTCGTAGGCATCCATGGTAACTACGACGACGTGAATCGTTTGTGTTCCGAAATTGCAGATGACCGCGGTTACGGCTTTGTTAACGTCAACTTGCGCCCGTATTACGCCGAAGGCAGCAAGACTCTGGGTTATGAAATTGCCGAACAACTCGGATGGCGCCTGCCTGATCAAGTAGTAGTTCCGATTGCGTCTGGCTCATTGATGACCAAGATCGACAAAGCTTTCAAAGAAATGATTTCCCTTGGGTTGGTTGAAGCCAAGCCATACAAGATTTTTGGTGCGCAAGCCACCGGCTGTAACCCAGTTGCTGAAGCATTTGAAAAGGGCTGGGACGTAGTCAAGCCTCAGAAGCCAAACACCATTGCTAAGTCATTGGCAATTGGAAACCCAGCAGATGGCCCTTATGCCATCGATGTTGCAAACCGCACCGGCGGCGCAATTGGACACATAAGCGATGAACTTATAGTTGAAGGAATCAAGCTTTTGGCTGAAACCGAAGGTATTTTCGCTGAAACCGCAGGCGGAGTAACAGTCGGTAACCTGAAGGCATTTATTGAGCAAGGTTTGCTCGACCCTGAACTTGAAACCGTAGTATTGAACACTGGCGACGGGCTGAAGACCATTGAAGCGATCAGCGACAATGTTGGTTTCACCGTCACCATTCCACCTACTCTTGAGGCATTCCGCGCTGCGGTGCCTGAGAACTAAGCAGTAAAGGCAAGATCATGGCAGTTATCGTTCGCGTTCCAACTATTTTGCGCAACTACACCTCGGGTGAAGCTGAAGTTTCAGTTGAAGGCGCAACCCTGCGAGATGTAATCAACAACCTTGAAGTTGCTCACGTTGGCATTGGTCCACGTATTCTCGATGAAAACGGCAAGATTCGTCGCTTCGTAAACGTTTATGTTAACGAAGAAGACGTTCGTTTCGAGCAAGGTCTTGATACCCCAACCGCTGATGGAGCTGTTATTTCAGTTTTGGCTGCAGTAGCCGGCGGCTTCTAAACCGAACAAACTTGAAAACCCCAGCTTCGCCTGGGGTATTTCTATTTCTGGCAGCTAACGCACCAATAAAGTTTGCGGCCACCTTCGATTGCCAAACTAATGTTTGTGCCACAAACTCGGCACGGCTGACCCTCGCGCTTATAAACAAAATTGCGATCCGCCTTGCTCGGGTTTTTGTTGAAAAGTTCATCGCGGGTAATCATGAAACTGGTTTTCACACCGATTTTTAGCAGCGCAACCGAGTCTTTCCAGAGCTCGTTGAGTTGTTCGCTTGAGAGTCGGTTGCCAGGTGTGTAAGGGTCAATGCCTGCCCTGAACAGCAACTCAGCACGGTAAACATTGCCAATTCCAGAAATTACCGATTGATTCATCAACAGCAAGCCAATTGCGGTTCTTGAGCTCTGCACTTTGTCGATGAATCGCGCACGCTCAAGACCTTTGAGGTTAAGGTTAAGTGGGTCTGGCCCGAGTCGATTCAAAACGAGCTCAACTTCAGCTTTATTCAAAATTTCGCACACCGTTGGCCCACGCAATTCTGCCAAAGCAACGTCGTTATAG
>JBDLVP010000045.1:0-4440 GCA_039804705.1 Actinomycetota bacterium | reverse complement strand
TACAAGAAGCGCATGGGCCACCGCTCAGAACTGACCCGCGTTCAGGTCACCTCGATCAAGTAAGGAACTGACCGAAAATGGCATCCAAAAAGGGAGTTAGCTCCACTCGCAACGGTCGCGACTCAAACGCACAGCGTTTGGGCGTAAAGCGCTACGCAGGCCAAGAAGTAAACGCAGGTGAAATCATCGTTCGCCAGCGCGGAACCCACTTCCACCCAGGTGTGAATGTTGGCCGCGGTAAAGACGACACCTTGTTCGCACTAGCAGCAGGCGCTGTTCAGTTCGGCGTAAAGGGTGGCCGTCGCGTTGTAAACATTGTGGTTGAGGCTGCCTAAGTCAGGTATTCTCAGCAAACTTTGAATGGCGAGCCTAGTGCTCGCCTTCATTGTTTTCATAGTAATTAGGTTCACAGAAGGCCAACTTCAAAGAAAGCCCGCTTCACAGAAAGGAAGTCAAATGGTCAGTTTCGTAGATCAAGTGACTCTGCACGTTCGTGCCGGAAACGGCGCTGACGGCTGTGTTTCGATTAAGCGTGAGAAGTTCAAGCCACTTGCCGGCCCTGATGGCGGTAACGGTGGCGATGGCGGCAGCATTTCGCTTGTGGCTGACCCTTCGGTCACCACGCTTTTGGAATACCACTTTCAGCCTCACCGTGCCGGAACCGACGGTTCTAAAGGTGCCGGCGATTACCGAAATGGTGCAAATGGCTCAAGTCAAATGCTTCCCGTTCCAGTTGGAACCGTGGTCAAAGATGCTGACGGCAAATTCATTGCCGATCTAGACGAACCAGGCATAGAACTCGTCATTGGTGAAGGTGGCGTTGGAGGTCTAGGTAACGCTGCAATTTCAAGCCTGAAACGCAAGGCGCCAGGTTTTGCCCTGAAGGGCGTACCAGGATGGTCAGGCGATGTAATTCTCGAGCTGAAGACCGTTGCAGACATTGCTTTGGTTGGTTATCCAAGCGCTGGTAAATCAAGTTTGATTGCCGCATTGAGTGCTGCCCGCCCAAAGATCGCCGAAAACCCATTTACAACTTTGCACACTAACCTGGATGAGGTTCAGGCCGGATCTACTCGCTTCACCATCGCAGATGTTCCTGGTCTGATTGAGGGCGCTAGCGAGGGTAAAGGCCTTGGACTTCAGTTCTTGCGACATGTTGAACGCTGCTCGGCACTGCTGCACGTTCTCGACTGCGGAACCTTAGAACCAAACCGCGACCCAGTCAGCGACCTAGACAAGATTCTCAAAGAGCTAGAGGCTTACCAGGTTCCTGAAGGTGAAACTCCTTTGACTGAGCGCCCACAGTTGGTTGCTCTCAACAAGGTTGACTTGCCAGACGCTCGTGAACTTGCTGATTTTGTGCGCCCAGATCTAGAAGCTCGCGGCTACCGCGTATTCGAAATTTCGGCCGCATCTCACGAGGGTCTGAAAGAACTGAACTACGCACTTGCACAGTTAGTTGAAGAAGCTCGAAAAGAAAAGGCTGCAATGCCTGCCAAGCAGCGAATCACCCTGATGCAGCCAAAGCGCGCTGAAGGAACCTTCACGGTGAACCGCGAAATCGGCCACGACGGCGAAGAGTTCTTCAGAGTTGTTGGAGCCAAGCCTGAGCGTTGGGTGGCGCAGACCGAATTCGGCAATGAAGAAGCTGTTGGTTACCTTGCTGATCGCCTTGCGAAAATCGGCATCGAAGAAGAACTCTTCAAAGCAGGTGCAGTTTCTGGCTCAACCGTTGTGATCGGCACAGGTAAGACTGCTGTCGTCTTCGACTGGGAGCCAACCATTGCATCAGCGGCTGAACTTATTACCGGGCCACGCGGAACCGACATGCGTGTTGAACAGCGCGATCGTCGAACCACTCCTGAGCGTCGCCGTGAATACAAAGAACTTATGGATGCAAAAACTCGTATGCGCGAGGAAATGACTAAAGAAGGTTTGGCCGGGCTCTGGTCAGACGATGAGGATTTCGAAGAGGGCAAGTAAGTGAGAATTCGTCACGAAGTTGTTGCAGCAAAACGCATTGTCGTAAAAGTTGGTTCATCGTCGATTACCGGTGACAACGAATTCAAGCTCGATCTGATCGTTGATGCCCTCGCGGCTGCAGCTGCACGTGGGGTAGAGGTCATCCTTGTTACTTCTGGTGCTATTGCAACCGGCATGCCACTTCTCAAGCTCACTTCTAAACCTGATGACCTACCAACTTCGCAGGCTCTTGCTGCCGTCGGTCAGTCACGTTTGATTGCGCGCTACCAGCACAGCCTCGAGCGTTACGATTTAATCGCCGCCCAGGTTTTGCTAACTAGCGAAGACCTTTCGGCTATTGAATCACGCGAAAATGCCAAATCAGCAATGAACCGTTTGGTTTCGTTACCTCAGGTTTTGCCGATTGTGAACGAAAACGACACAGTGGCTACAGCTGAAATTCGTTTTGGCGACAATGATTCGCTCGCAGCGCAGGTTGCTGTTCTGATAAACGCTGATTGGCTATTTTTGCTAAGTGACGTTGACGCACTTTACACAATGAACCCAAGCAAACCAGGCGCGCAGAAAATCGAGTTCGTGGTTTACGGCGATGATTTGTCTGGCATTGAGCTAGATGGCAGCTCAACCGGTGTAGGAACCGGCGGAGCCGTTACCAAAGCTAAGGCTGCAAAAGTTGCGACCGATGCCGGAACAAATGTTTTGCTAACCAGTTCAGACAACGTAGCTCTTGCTTTGCAGGGTGAACAGGTGGGAACCTGGTTTGAAGCAAAGCCTGAATTCTCGGCAATCTCTCACGCTTAAGTAGGCTTTTACTATGGCAACCGCAATTGACAAGATCAAAGCAGCAAAAGCTGCTTCATCTTCGCTCGCTTTGGCAAGCACCGTAATCAAGAATCAGGCTCTTACCGAGATCGCGAACCTTCTTGTTATGCGTTCAGCATCGATTATTGAAGCCAACGCCAAAGACCTTGAAAACGGCAAAAATAACCAAATTGCCGATGGGCTACTAGATCGCTTGCGACTCGACGAAGTGCGCATCAAATCACTAGCGGGCGCTATTCAAACCGTGATTGACCTGCCTGACCCAATTGGTGATGTGGTTCGTGGAAAAACCCTGCCAAACGGATTGAAACTTACCGAGGTTCGTGTTCCTTTCGGTGTAATTGGAGCAATCTACGAGGCCCGCCCTAACGTAACCACCGATATTGCCAGCCTTGCTATCAAGAGCGGCAACGCAATTGTTTTGCGCGGCGGAACCGCAGCTGAAAACACCAACGCGATTCTGGTGAAACTTCTGCAAGATGCACTTGAAATTGCTGGCATTGACCGTAACTCTGTGCAAACTGTAGACGAATTTGGCCGCCAAGGCGCAAACGACATGATGCAAGCCGTCGGATTGATCGATGTTCTGGTTCCTCGCGGTGGTGCTGGCTTGATTCACTCAGTTGTTATGGAATCAAAGGTTCCAGTTATCCAAACCGGCGATGGCGTGGTTCATGTATTCATTGACGAGTCGGCGAATCTTGAATGGGCCACCGAGATTGTTTTCAACGCGAAAACTCAACGCCCAAGTGTTTGCAACGCCTTAGAGACTCTGCTGATTCACGAGGCCGCGGTTGAACGAGTTCTACCTGCCGTTTTAGCAAAACTTGAAGCTAAGAACGTAAAGATTCACGGCGATGCAGCTATCGTCGCGAAATACCCAGCTGCTGAACTGGCAACCGAAGACGACTGGAAAGCAGAGTATCTCTCGCTTGAACTAGCTGCCAAGGTTGTCGCCAATCTAGACGAAGCACTAGAGCACATTGCGCGCTATTCGACCAAGCACACTGAGTCGATTGTGACCGAGAACTTAGCCAACGCTGAACGCTTCTTGAACGAAGTTGATTCGGCCGTGGTTATGGTTAACGCCAGCACTCGCTTTACAGATGGTGGCGAATTCGGTTTCGGTGCCGAAGTGGGCATTTCAACTCAGAAGCTTCACGCTCGTGGCCCAATGGGCTTGCCTGAGCTAACCAGCACGAAATGGCTGGTTCGTGGCACCGGTCAAGTGCGTGTCTAGGCTAATCTTTTAGTAACAACACAGGAGAACCATGTCAATTCAGTTTCGTGCAGAAGACGCAGCAGCAATCACCTTGCCTTTCCCGACTTTCGTAATCGGTGTAATCGCTATGGTTGTGTTCATCGCTCTTGGTTTGGTCACCTGGTCTTACCGCGATGTTGCAAACCGCCACGACCACAAGAAGAGTAACCACTCAGGTCACTAGGCTCGCAATGGCCCGCTTAGGAATTTTTGGCGGAACCTTCGACCCGATTCATAACGGTCACCTTTTGGCTGCCGATGCTGTTGCAAGCCAATGCGCTCTCGATTCAATTTTGTTCACGCCTACTGGTGACTCATATCACAAAGATTCTGTAACAAGCGCCGAACAAAGAGCCGCCATGGTTGAGCTCGCA
>JBDLVP010000044.1:0-5140 GCA_039804705.1 Actinomycetota bacterium | reverse complement strand
TGAAAGATTTAGACCAGTTGTTGGCATTGCTCCAGGTTCGCTGCTGTGAGGAACCAGCGCAAGAATTCCCTGTGGCCCAAAAGCCCAAAGGTCAAGACCAGCCCCGTAGCGAACACCCATTTCAGCGACCAATAGCAGCAAGAGCACACCGGTAATGCGCGAGGTTACTTTGTAAAAACGAAGCGCGGAATCAATTGGGTTTGGGGTGTTTGCCATGGCTCAAGTTTACCCGAGAGATTCTTTGGCTTGGCTTTCGCTATTTTCTAACAGCTGCGCATCACGAACTAAGCGCCACCATAAAAAGAAGCCAAAGCCACAGAAGAGCGTCCATTCGATTGCATAAAATGCGCTGAGCCAGTTGATCTGGGTTTCAGTGGATGGCGGCGTTATCGAAACCGGCTCGAGACCAGGCGCAATCGCGGCCGGTTTTGATGCCAGCAAGAACAGCGGGTAAGCCTTGGCGTCAACTTGCCAAAGGTTGACCAGTTGCCCGAGCGAGAGACTTTCGAGAATCGGTGAGGTCGAGTTTGCCAGTGCCTTCGGCCCTTCGCTCGGCATGAGCAAACCCTCAATTGGAGTGAATGCCTGAATCTGAACTAAGCCTTTGAGCGCGGCCTGAGATTTGATGGCCTGCGCTTTAGTTGCTGCAAAACCGAGGGAGACTGCAATCACATTATTGGTTTCGGTTCGGCCCTCACCCACCAGCCAAAAGCCTTGCGAGCCATCTTTTTGAACTCGATTAGCAACGACCAGTGCATTGCTGTAATCGATCATTAGGTTTGCGGTGACCAGCGAGCCAACAGCGCCTGCTCTTGCCGGTACACCCGCGTTAACCACCTGGTCGATTGGTTTGGCAATGGTGATTTGGTTTCGAGTCACTGCCGTTTCAAACGAACGGCTAGCCTGCCACTGCGCGAGCAATGCGCAAATGGCAGCGAACGCCATGGCAATAAAAAACGCGCCAATCCACTTGGGTCGGCGAGCAACCTGCCACCAAGTGGAATTCATTAGCGTGGGCTGTAAGGAGCTACTGCAACCTGAACGCGCTGGAACTCTTTGACGTCGCTGTAGCCGGTAGTTGCCATCGCTCGACGAAGTGCACCAATTAGGTTGGTGGTTCCGTCAGCGTTGTCGGCTGGGCCAAGCAAAATCTCTTCAAGCGAGTGGCGGGTGCCAAGGTCAACCTTGGTTCCGCGAGGCAATTCACGGTGCCAAGCCTCGTGACCCCAGTGAGCTCCCTTTCCAGGAGCCTCTTGAGCCTGAGCCAAAACCGAACCGAGCATTACGGCGTCAGCGCCACAGGCAATTGCCTTAACAATGTCGCCCGAGGTTCCCAAACCGCCATCGGCGATCACGTGCACGTAGCGGCCGCCCGATTCATCCATGTAGTCACGGCGAGCGCCAGCTGCATCAGCTACTGCCGTTGCCATTGGTGCGTGGATGCCAAGTACTTTACGGGTGGTCGAAGCGGCGCCGCCACCGAATCCAACCAAGACACCTGCGGCACCGGTGCGCATTAGGTGCAAAGCGCCCTTGTAGGTTGCTGCACCGCCAACGATTACCGGAACGTCTAGCTCGTAGATGAACTGCTTTAGGTTTAGTGGTTCACTACTCTGCGATACGTGCTCGGCCGAAACGGTGGTTCCGCGAATTACAAAAATGTCTACGCCAGCTTTGAGCACGGTCTCTGAGAATTCAGCGGTGCGCTGAGGCGAAAGTGCGCCGGCAACGGTTACGCCGGCTTCACGAATCTGAGCAATGCGGTCGCGAATCAGTTCAGCCTTGACTGGTGCAGAGTAAATCTCTCGCATGCGAGTCAGTGCCTTATCAGGTGAAAGTCCGGCGATTTCTTTGAGTTCTTTTTCTGGGTTCTCGTAGCGAGTCCAGAGTCCCTCTAGGTCAAGAACGCCGAGGCCGCCAAGCTTGCCAATTTGAATTGCGGTGTCAGGTGACACCACAGAGTCCATTGGTGCGCCAACTACTGGTAACGCAAACTTGAATGCGTCAATGCTCCAGGTCGTAGAAACATCTTTAGGGTCACGAGTTCTGCGGGTAGGAACCACCGCAATGTCGTCAAATGCCCAAGCGCGGTTGCCGGTTTTGCCACGGCCAATTTCGACTTCAGTCATGGTTCCCCTTAGCGAATTTCGTAGTTAGGTGCTTCGACAGTCATTTGAATGTCGTGTGGGTGGCTTTCTTTCAAGCCAGCTGAGGTGATGCGAACGAACTTTCCGCGAGCTTGTAGCTCTGGAATGGTTTCGCCTCCCACGTAACCCATTGACGCGCGAAGACCACCAATTAGCTGGTGAGCCACAGTTGCAACCGAACCGCGGTAAGCAACTCGACCTTCAATACCTTCTGGTACCAATTTGTCTTCGCGAAGAACGTCGTCTTGAAAATAACGGTCTTTCGAGAAGCTCTTGGCTTCGCCGCGTGATTGCATGGCACCAAGTGATCCCATGCCGCGGTAAGTCTTGTACTGCTTGCCGCCCACGAAAGTAATGTCGCCTGGGGCTTCGTCGGTTCCGGCAAGAAGTGAGCCGAGCATTACAGCGTTAGCGCCAGCAACCAGTGCCTTGGCAATGTCGCCTGAGTACTGCAAACCGCCATCGGCGATTACTGGAACACCGGCAGGCTTAGCAGCTAGTGATGCCTGGTAAACCGCAGTGACCTGAGGAACACCAACACCGGCAACAACGCGAGTGGTGCAAATTGAACCTGGGCCAACACCGACCTTGATGCCATCGGCGCCGGCATCAACCAATGCCTGAGCGGCTTCACGAGTGGCAATGTTTCCGCCAATGATGTCAACGTTTTTAGCGAAAGGCTCAGCCTTTAGCTTTGAAACCATGTCGAGAACAGCTTGGTTGTGACCGTGAGCGGTGTCAACCACAAGAATGTCAACGCCGGCATCGATTAGCGCCATTGAACGCTCCCAAGCGTCGGCTCCAACGCCAACAGCGGCGGCTACTAGCAAACGGCCCTTTGAGTCTTTGCTGGCAAGGGGGTACTTCTCGCTCTTGTCGAAGTCTTTAACGGTGATCAGACCTTTGAGTCGGCCAGCTTCGTCAACGATTGGCAACTTCTCAATGCGGTGCTGAGCAAAGATTGCAATAGCGTCGTCTGGGTTTACGCCAACCGGGGCAGTGACCAAAGGGGTTGGGGTCATTACATCTTTTACCAAAGTAGTGGTGCGCTGAACATCGAGCACAAAGCGCATGTCGCGGTTGGTCACGATTCCAACCAAAATGCCATCTTCGTCAATAACTGGCAAGCCAGAAACGCGGTAGCGACGGCAGGCGTCGTCTACTTCTTGAATGGTCGCAAGCGGTGTGGTGGTTACCGGGTGAGTAATCATGCCAGCTTCAGAACGCTTTACTAGGTCAACTTCAGCTGCCTGGCGCTCAATTGAAAGATTGCGGTGCAGCACACCAATTCCACCTTGACGAGCCATGGCAATTGCCATGCGGGCTTCAGTCACGGTGTCCATTGCTGATGAAAGCAACGGAACGTTTATAGAGATGCGCTTGGTGATTTGGGTACGGGTGTTCACCGCGCTCGGAACAATGTTCGACTCGCCTGGCAAAAGCAGCACGTCGTCATAAGTTAAACCAACAAAACCAAATGGATCATGTTCCGACATGAAAGCCCTCACTCGCGACTTAAGGATTGACTTCTAAGTCTAGCCGAGGCATCAAATGGCAGGTAATCTAGAAAAACCGTTCCCCCTCTCTCTGGGAATGGCAGGCAAAACCCTCAAGCATTTGCATTGAGGGTTTTGTTTGTTAAATGCGAAAGCCCGCCGGCGCACCAGCGGGCTTTCTAAAAGTAAGTTTTAGCGCTCAACGATTGCTAGAACATCGCGGGCTGAAAGCACTAGGTACTCTTCGCCGTTGAACTTTAGCTCGGTGCCGCCGTACTTCGAGAAGATAACCTTGTCGCCAACGTTTACATCTACTGGAATACGCTTTCCGCTGTCGTCAATGCGACCTGGACCAACAGCGATAACCACAGCTTCTTGTGGCTTCTCTTTGGTTGCAGTGTCTGGAATTACCAGACCCGATGCAGTTACCTGCTCGGCTGCTTCTGGGCGAACAACAATGCGATCTTCAAGTGGCTTGATCGAAACCGACACTTTGACCTCTTCTAAATCAATGGACTCTGGTACCCGCGTTAGCGAGTATCTCAAGACTAACTTGTCATTAGCACTCTTGCAAGGTGAGTGCTAAGGCGTGCTGTCGATAATCTTGAACCTATGAACCGCGAAGAATTCATTGAACTGCTCTCACCCGAGGGTCAGGCGTTGCTTCGCGGCGTGCATTACGAATCTAAAACCGACGTTGTAAAACTGGTCAGCCAGCTTCGCGCCCAGGGTCACAGCGCCAATTTAGTTGCAGCCGTTTTGACCCAAGCAAAATTGCGCAAGCGCGCTGAGAGCAAGTTTGGCGAGTTCGCCCAGAACATGCTTTTCACCGAAGCAGGTCTTGAGCAGGCTAGTCGCCTAACAGTTGCCGCCCGCCATGCTGGTCGCTTTAGAAACGCTGGAATCAAGAAAGTTGCAGACCTCGGATGCGGCATCGGCGCCGAATCCATTGCCTTCGCGGCGGTTGATATTTCGGTTGCCGCCTTTGAAATTGATGAACTTACCGCAGCGATTGCTCAATACAACCTGAACGCCTTTGAAAATGCTCGAGTTGAGCAAGCCGATGTCACCTCCCTCGACCTGAGTGGATACGAAGCCTTTTTCTTTGACCCTGCCCGTCGTGAACTAGATGGCGCAGCTCGCGCCAAAGCAGTTCGCAAATACGACCCAGCCCAGTTCAGCCCCAACTTTGACTGGGTGCTCGAGCAAGCAAAACGCAAACCAACCGGCATCAAACTCGGCCCAGGCCACCCTCACGAGGGAATCCCTGAAGAAGCCGAGGCCCAGTGGGTTTCGGTTGACGGCGACCTGGTTGAACTTGGTCTCTGGTTCGGCAAGTTGGCTAGGCCGAACATCAAGCGTGCTGCCCTGCTTATCAGCAAGGGGCAGGTTCACGAACTGACTAGCCCAGAAACGAAAGCCGAGTCGGCACCGCTTGGTGAACTTGATGAATTTGTTTACGAACCCGATAACTCGGTGGTTCGCTCGCACCTAATT
>JBDLVP010000043.1:0-17457 GCA_039804705.1 Actinomycetota bacterium | reverse complement strand
GTCCTTCTCTTCAGCAGCAGCGGCAGCAGGTGCAGCAGCAGCAGCAACTGCAACTGGTGCAGCAGCGGTTACTTCGAATACTTCTTCGAACTTCTTAACGAAGTCGCTTAGCTCGATTAGTGATAGCTCCTTGAACGCGTCAATGAGCTGGTCAGTGGTCAGCTTTGCCATTTGTTTCTCCTATGTTTTTACAGGTTTGTTAAAGGTGTGTTTAGTTTGATTCTTGCTTCGCGCGCAAAGCGTCGACGGTGCGAACTGCCTGTGCGAGTGGAGCGTTGAATACGTAAGCTGCCTTGAATAGCGAAGCCTTGAAGACACCTGCGGCCTTGGCCAACAGTACTTCGCGGGTTTCGAGATCGGCGAGCTTCTTGACCTCATCAGCCGAAAGAGCGACACCATCAAGGTAACCGTTCTTCACAACCAATAGAGGGTTTGCCTTAGCAAAGTCACGAAGTTGCTTCGCAACGTTCACAGCATCGCCGTGTACGAATGCGATCGCGCTTGGACCAACTAGGTCACCGTCAAATGCGGTAACGCCAGCGTTCTTTGCAGCGATTGACAACAAGGTGTTCTTAGCTACGGCGTAAGTAGCGTCTGCACTGATTGAACGACGCAGCTCTTTGAGCTGAGACACAGTGAGACCGCGGTACTCGGTGAGCAAAATCGCGCTCGAGTTCTTGAACTTGTCAGTCAACTCGGCAACGGTGGCTTGCTTGTCCGCCATGGCACTCCTTGGATAATTTATTGCCGGTAGCCCGAAGCGCAAAATAAAAAAGCTCCAGCGCAGATGCTGGAGCAAAACCCAAATGGGAAAAACTTCATACACCTACGCGGGTCTTCGCTATCGCGACACTTCGTCGAACTCGTGCAAAACCTTTGATCGAAATCTGGGGATTTGCCTGAGGCCGAAACCGGCGGTCTTTGGCTACTTACTAGCCTAGGCGAGAACGAGAAAAGGTGCAACCTCTATCGCTAGAGATTGCACCTTTTCGTTAGAAGGTTTTAGTCTTCGAAACGCTTCTTGGCACGAGGGCGGTCGGTGCCAGCTGGGCGATCAGCCCAACGGCCTTTACCGCTGCCGCCGTAGTTGCCTTTACGTTCTGGGCGTGAGCCGCTGCCGCCTTTGTAGCCACCGCGTGAGCGGCCGCCACCTGGGTTTTCGCGACCATCGCGACCACGGCCGCCGAAGTCAAGAATGTCGACTGCAGGTGGTGGTGCGATTTCGCCAGCAAGGGTTTCTAGAAGTTCGTGACCTGGCCATACGTCGGTAAAGATACCGTCGCGCTCGGCGCGGTGCAGCAAGTCTTCAAGTTTGCGGCGACGCTGACGAGGAACCAAGGTAACAACAGTTCCATGCTTTCCGCCACGGCCGGTGCGGCCTGAGCGGTGAAGGTAGGTCTTGTATTCCAAAGGTGGGTCAAGCTGAATAACCAGAGCAACATCGTCAACGTGAATACCGCGAGCGGCAACGTCGGTGGCAACTAGAACACGAACTGCACCGCGAGTAAAACGCTCAAGGTTGCGGGTTCGCTGGTTCTGGTTAAGGTCACCATGAAGACGAGCAGCTGGAACACCGGCTGCGGTCAAGCTTTCGCTTAGATTTTCAGCTGAGGCCTTGGTGCGAACGAAGATCAGAGCCTTTTCTTTACCCTGAACCAAACGCAACAGAACCTGTGACTTGTCTTGGTCCTGAACAATAAGCACGCGGTGCTCAATGTTTGCGGTGTCATCGGCTTCGTTTGGAACTTCGTAAACGTAAGGCGCTGGCATGAATTCGCGAACTAGAGCGTCAACTTCTTTATCAAGAGTTGCCGAGAACAATAGCTTCTGGCTGTCTCCGGTTGCTGCCATGATGCGGCGAACACCGGCGATGAAGCCAAGGTCGCACATGTGGTCAGCTTCGTCAATCACAATAGTTTCAACTTCGCTGAGGTCAACAATGCGCTGAGCCATAAGGTCTTCAAGACGCCCTGGGGTTGCCACCAAAATGTCAACACCGCGGCTCATTGCAATTTCTTGCTTGCGCTGAGGCACGCCACCGTAAACGGTGGTGGTGTAGAAACCAACCGCGCGGGCCAACTGGCTTGCGGTGCGGTCGATCTGCTCGGCAAGTTCGCGAGTCGGAGCCAAAATCAAAGCGCGAGGCTTGTTTGGCTTACGAGGCTGTGAACCACCGTTAACCAACTTGGTCACGATTGGAACAGTGAAGGCAATGGTCTTGCCCGAACCGGTCTTACCGCGGCCAAGAACATCTTTACCGGTGATTGCTGCAGGAATAGTGGCTGCCTGAATCGGGAACGGTGTTGCAGCACCCATGGCTTCAAGCTGGGTTACCAACTTCTCGTGAAGACCCATTTCGCCGAAGCTCTCGGTAATAACCGCTTCTTCTGCCGAAACGCTAGTTAGACGCTCAAGAACCTCATCTTCGAAGAATGCCTTCTTGTTTGGGTTGCTGTCACGACGGTCTGAGAAGCTGCGCTCACGCGAGTTATCGCGCTCTACGCGGTCAGCGCGATCTGGGCGACCATTTGATGGTCGGTCTGAGAATTCGCGGCGTGGTCCGCGGTTGTCGCGGTCGCCGAAGTCACGGCGTGGACCACGGTCATCGCGGTTGCCCCAAGCTGGGCGGTCTGAGCGATCTGCTGCTGGGCGGCTGTCGCGGTCACCGAAGTCACGGCGAGGTGCGCGGTCATCAAAGTCTCTGCGTGGTGCACGGTCATCGCGGTCGCGGTTACCCCATGCTGGGCGATCGCCACGGCCTGCTGCTGGGCGGCTGTCACGGTCACCGAAGTCACGGCGTGGGCCGCGGTCATCGCGGTTACCCCAAGCTGGGCGGTCTCCGCCTTGACCGCGAGGGCGGTCTTCGCGTGGAGCCCAATCGCGACGGCCTTCTGAACGTCCGCCATCGCGTGGTGCTGAGTCTCTTGGTGCTTGGTTATCGCGGTCGCGACCCCAGGCTGGTCGGTCGGTACGAGGAGCACGGTCATCGCGTGGTGACCAGTCGCGGCGGCCATCGCGGTCGCCACGTGGGGCTGCTCCACGAGTATCGCGGTCGCCAAAGTCACGGCGTGGGCGCTCGTCGTAGTCACGACGGTGTTCGGTGCGACCTGCTGGGCGACCCTCTGAAGGGCGGCTTGAGCGAGGTGCCTCGGTTTTTGCTTCAAAGAAAGCTTTACGTTGTGGTGAGCGACCTTCGCGGCCATCTTCACGTGGTTTTGCTGCGCCGGCTGGTTTGCCGTGGCGCGGTTTGCGGTCGCCAGCGCCTGGGCGCGACGACGAATTGCCAAATTTAGGCATGAGTGTTTCCTCTTTAGTTATGTGGGTTCAGTGGGAGTAGCACCAAACGCACGTCGACTAGTCGAACTGCGCGTATTTACCCACAAAAAGAGAACTTGCGTCACATAACGGTGACTTCTCAACCAGAGGGAATCCTGGTTCACCTTAGAGCTAGCACAATTTGGCTAGATAAACAGTGGTGAACTGCAAACGACAACTGTTACAAAGTTGTAACTTTTCTTATTCTAGGCGACTAAGCCGCGTTTGACTAGAGCGGCTTTTAAATCTGCGTCAGAAGGCTCAACAAAGAACTCTCCGTCGGCAAACTGAATCACTGGAATGTTCTTGCGGCCGGCAATTGTCTCGGCAGCTTCAGCATTTTCAGCGCTGTGCTCTACGTCTTTTACTTCGTAAGCAACACCAAGACCGTCAAGCAAAGCCTTTGAGCGACGGCAGTCGCGGCACCAGTCAGCACCGTAATAAGTAATTTCAGCCATGAGTGGCCCCTATCTGAGTCGGTTGTTATCTGGAATGTATAACTCGTCACCGTCGAAAGTCATTCCCGACAAGTCACGAACCACAATATCTGCTGGGTGATCAAGCACACCCTCACCAATGCCAACGACAAGGCCAACGCCCGCTTCAATCGCAGCTTGCACGCCGGCTGGGGCATCCTCGAAGACTACGCAATCTTCAGGGGCAAAACCTAGTCGTTCAGCACCTAATAAATACGGGTCTGGATGCGGCTTGCCGCGAGACACATCGTTGGCGGTGACCAGTTCGGTTGGTACCGGAATACCTGCGGCTTTTAGCCTGGCTCGGCCCAGATTCAGATTTGCTGAGGTGCAGACGGTCCAGGTGCCAGGTTTTAGCGAGGTGGTGAATTCGACGGCTCCGGCGAGCGCCTTAGTTTCATGAGCCGAAAGCTGCTCAAGTTCGTTGATGCGTTCGTTTGCGGTTTCGAAAAGCTCAGTCGCTACGAGTTGGCGAACCTTGTCTTCAGCGCGAACGCCCGCGTTTTCTGGTTTGTCCCAAACGAATTCTGGCGCAAATTCACTGGCCCACTGAACCCAGGCAACGCCCGCAGCCCCGTGCGAATCAACTAGAACACCGTCATTATCGAACAAGAGCCCTTTGGCATAGAGCTTCATTTAGCGTCTTTAGCTCTTTCGGTGAGCCAACTGATTGTGCCGAACAGAAAAATCACCAAGAGCATGAATGCCGGCAAGTAGGTGCCAAAGAACTTCTCTATAGTCAAAGGAAGAATGGTCTGCACTGAGGTCCAATTTGGGTCGCTTGCTTGAGATTCCGTTGGGTTGCTCCAGGTCGACTGCATTGCAACCGCGTTCGTAATGAAGCCAATCGACATAAAAGCGAGCACCGCGCTCCAAATGATTGCCAAAACGAAGTTCTCGGTTCGGGCACCAATAGTGGCACCTACCTGAGTCTTCTTTTTGGTGCTGTTGGCAAAGTTATAGGCCTCATTTGAGAAGCGGGTTCCTAGAACCAGCGATGTGCCAAGAATTGACATCACGATTACCCAAGACCATGCGGCATATGCCTGTGGAATCAGATCGTTCAAAATCAAACCGAGCACGGTGGCTACTGCCGCGCCAACAATAGGCATGGTGTAACCAAGAGCTAGCTTCAATTGGGCTTGTGAGCTACTAATTTTCATCCACCTCGCCTTTGCCTACAAATGACCAAAGAATAATTGCCACTAGCAACAAAGCATCGAGAATGATCGGAACGTAAACGCCCAGAAGTCGAATTACCAAGTCGTGCTGAATAGCAGTGTTTGAAGTGAGTGCGCTCATGAAAGTGCCGATTCCAAAAACTGAACCAACGATTAGCGAAGCAATCACTGAAACTGTGGTGAAGCCCTTAGCAAGATGAGCCAAACGACTTGGTGCTGCCGCATAAGCCTTCGCTCTTCCCCAGGCTGAGCCAAGGCCTAAAAAGGCAATCGCCAAAAGCCAAAGATAAACCGAAATGTGCACGGTTTCAGACTCAGGCTTCAGGTTGCCCATGTTGTCGTACATCGTTGGCGAAACATATAAATCTGCGACTGCTGCCCCGAGCAATGACCACCACATGAGTTTGAAACCACCGAGCGGCAACCAAATGGCCATTCGCTCATTTGTTGTCCAGCTTTGAATGAAGGTTTTCATAATTTCAGCCTATACCCACGGGTTTAAGAGTAAATTTTCAAACATGATTCTTGTAATTGGCGAAGCACTTATTGATCTAATCGAAAACCGTTACCAGCCGGGTTCATTCAACGCGATTGTTGGTGGCGCTAACGCAAACGTTTCAATCGCACTGGCCCGCAGAGGAACCAAGCAGCAATTTCTGGCTCGACTATCTAGCGACCGTTTCGGCAAGATCATCCGCGAAAAATTGGTTGCTAACAACGTAGGTCTTGACCACGCAATTGATGCACCTGAAATGAGCACTATGGTTGTGGTTGCGATTGATTCGCAGGGCGTGCCAAGTTACGCGTTCTATGTGAACGGCACCGCTGACTGGGGCTGGACCGAAGCTGAACTTCCAACAGACGTTGACTTTGACAACCTGCACGCCACCGCAATTCAATTTGGATGCCTCACCATGGCAATGGAGCCAGGCAACAAGGTAATTGAAAATTGGGCAAAGAACCACTTCAACCAGAACTCGGTAACCATTAGCCACGACATCAACATGCGCCCAGCGCTTGGCTTCGAAGCTGAAAAAGAACGAGTTCGCGTCGAGCGAGTAAACCAGTTCAGCCACGTAATCAAGGCGTCAGACGAAGACATTGAATGGCTCTATCAACTCGACGGCAAAGACCCAGGCACCGCCCACAAGATTGACCAGATTGTTGCCACTTGGATTGGCAACACCAACCGCTTAGTGTTGGTAACTCGCGGTAGCGAAGGCGTGAGCGTTTTTCGCGCTGGCGGCGTGGGCGAGCCAGCAGTGAAGCGCTTCGATGTTGCCTCGCGCAAAATCAACGTGGTCGACACAGTTGGCGCAGGCGATACCTTCTGCGCTAACTTGCTTGGCCAACTCTCAGATGCAGGCGCTCTAGGCACCGACCCGTTTGATCGTTTGGCTAACCTAAATGACGCCACCTTGGCCGAATTCGTGCGAGTTGCTGGCGTTGCCGCTTCGATTACCTGCGAACGCGCAGGGGCCGAGCCACCAACCAAAGCTGACTTAGAAGCCGTGCTGGCTACGCTGTAACTAAATAAGAATTTGCGCTTCGAACTGAACCCGGTCGCCCAGCGATTTTAGGCTCCAGCGGTGTGTGAAGTCATCGAGAACCTCGCTGCCAAAGCCGGCCTTTGAACCTTCTTTTAGTGGCTGGCCGTCGTTGATAACGCGAACTGAAATTAGCTGCTCAGAAATCTTGTCAACGCTCAGAACAATCGTCTTGGCTTCACCATGCTTCACTGCGTTGTTCAAAGCCTCACGAACCACCTCAATGGCACACTCGGTGGCGTCTGGGCTGGCGTCTAGTGCCGAACAAGCTTCAGGTGAAAGCGCAAGCTCGAAGTCAGCGGTGTCGCCCCAAATCTCAATCACTTGCTCAAGCACTTGGTCAAAAGTTTCTGTGTTGCTCTTTGAGCTTTGCAAGTTGTTCAAAATCGACGCAACTTCGCCACGAATTTGCTCAATCAACTTGGCGCTTGGCTTGGCATCTTGGCTCAAGCGCATAGCCGCTGCATAAAGCGAGGCTTGCACCTGACCATGAAGGGCTGTTGCGATGCGTCGGTGATCGAGCCAGACCTGACGCCGAAGCTTAGAGTTCAATAGCTCAAAACGGTGGTTGGTGGTTTTCAGGCGCTGCAGGTTTTCGTCTCGGTAATTTCGAGTTAGATCGGTCAAGAAAAACAGCGCACCTAATACGGCACTCAAAATAATGAACTGCGATTCTTCGATTGCAGTGATTTCATAACCAAGCAGCACGGCAAGCAAAAACAACACCAAAGCACTGACAGCGAATGATGAAATAGTAACCATTCCGGCTTGCCAGTTGGTTAGTTTGCGCCGACCAAAATACTGTTCGGTGACTGTGAGCGTTGACCAAAATGAAACACCCATAACCACGGCTAGAACGATTCCGCCAGGGAAACCCTTGAGAATTAGCGCTGGTCCGAGACCTACCGAGATAACCACGAACGCAGCCCAAAGTGGGCTAGTAGTTACGCGCGTGCGGTAGCTCGCTGGCTTTTTTCCCGCGGGTAAAGAGGTATCTGGAATCAACATGAGATTCTCAAAGTTGGGCTGGGCAACGTCGTGACTAAGCGGGCGAATTACCTTCTCAACGGTTTGCTTCAGACCGTCAACTGCTTTCATCGAACTGGCTGCATCGTTGATGCTGTTTAGCTTGCTCTGCAAATCGAAAATTGCAGGCTCGAGAATTCCGTTTACTCGGGCAACAAGTTCAGTGCGAATGCGCTCAATCTGCCCTTTTAGATTCACGCTTGCTAGCTGCAGCTTCACGCGCTCTGCCGAAAGTTCAGCCACCGAAACTTGGTAACGCTTCACGTTACTAACGGCAACGGCGAAAACCATCATGACCGAGTTCACATAAAGTGGCGCAGTAACAACTCGATAGGTCAAATCTTCTGCAGATGAATACCCGAAAGCAAGTGCGGTGAAGTGCAAAACAATAGCTCGCACAAAAGCGATCGTCGTATACAAAATTAGAACTTGAACTGCAAAGAGTTTGGTTTCAGTTGGCTTGATTACCAATCGGCCAATTCCAAAAATAATCAAAGTCGCTATATAGCCAATTGCTCCTACAACTACCCAAACACTAAACGGGCCGCCCAAGCGATTGCGGTCAAAAACGATGGATGACTCGATTGCGGCGGTTAGAAATCCGGCAGGGACCCACCAGCTCAAAGCTTCTTTTGAGCCGATTGCGCTGACTAAGTGGTCTGAAAGCCTGGTTTGATTTTTTTTGGCTTTAGCCATTACTACTCACCTGAAATGTTTCCGGTGGCCTTCAAATAAGTGCGAGCCGCCTCGACTCTGGTGTTGTAGGTTCCAGCGGTATCAAGTTCAAGTGCTTCAAAAATTCTGCTAATGATTCCCTCAACAGCACGAACGGTGGTTCCACGTTCGACTGCAATCTGAGCGTTAGATAGTCCTTTAGCAACCATGCCGAGCACACCGAGTTGGCGACGCGATAATTTAGCTAGCGGGCGGGTGCCATCCATGTCGTGGCGAAATTGCACACCAACACGTTGGCTAATCACAGCTTCAATCGCACCCACGAGATCTTGCGAATCAGTCAGTTGAGACTTACGAAGGTAAGCCGACTTCTTAGGAATCAGGTGACCTTCATCGCCGGCAAAACGACCGTCTGGCAGGTTGGTCATGAACACAATGCCGACCTCAGGGTTGGTGCGCGCCAGCGACTCGGCAAATTCAAAACCATTAGGTCCAGGGCCAAGTTCAATGTCAAGAACCACAACATCTGGGTCAATAGCCTGCACCGAACGCTTGGCGTCAGCGGCGTTGGCGGCGGTGGCAACTGAGTAGCCAGCGCTCTCAAGTGTGCGAGCAATTAGGTCGCGAAGAAGCGACTCATTTTCAACAACGATTACATGGCGCTGAATCATGGGTCCCCTCCGTTCGCTTAACTGTCTTTACCAAATTTTAGTGCAATAGATATTGCGTTTAAACGCAGTTTTACGTCAGGTTACTTGATTGGCAAAACCTTGATGGTTGTGAGCGTTGGGTCGGCCACAAACGCAATTCTAACCCCAGAGTCGCGAGCAGAGAAAAGAGCGTCAAGTGCTGCCTTGGTGATTCGCTCCCCTGGTGAAAGCACTGGAACGCCAGGAGGGTACGGGCAAATCATCTCAGCTGAAATTCGTCCGACTGCCTCGCTTGCTGGCACAACTTCATAGCTACTGAAGAATGCTTCTCTAGGTGACACAACTACTTCAGGTTCGATCGAGAAAGATGCCGCTGTTGAAACAGTGCGAGGTTCTCCGCGATTGGCATTAACAGCTTCTATCACGCGAGCAATTAGGTCTTGAATGCGATCTGGGGTATCAGCGAAAGTGATCATCGGAATCACCATGTCACGGTTGGCCATTTCAACATCGATGTTTGCAGCCAAAAGCTCTGCCTCAACCACGTTGCCGTCAGCGCCAGTTTCGGCGAGCAAAATAACCATTTTTAGTGGGTCAATGAAGTCGCCATCAATCACGCCAATGCCGGCTGCGCGCAATTGGGCGCGACCAACCTCGGTGGCTTCAATTACTGGACCAATCAGCTCTTCACCGTGACGGGCAAGAAGCGCACGAGCAGCATCGATTGAAGCCAAAATGCGACCAGACATAGAAGTGGTCTGGGTTGAATCAAACATTTTGTTGAACCGTGCAAGGTCAACGAAATCTTTTTTAACCAACACAAAAGATGCCTGCGAATACGAAGGCAAGGTTTTGTGAGCGCTGGTAACCACAATATCAGCGCCCTCAGCAAGCGGGTGATTCGGAAGCTCTGGGTGGAATCCGTAGTGGGCTGCCCAGGCGGCATCGACCACGAGTGGAATGCCGTATTTGTGAGTCACAGCAGCAAGCCTTGGAATGTTCGACATGGTTCCCACATAAGAAGGTTCACCAATCAAGACGGCCTTGGCATCTGGGTGCTCAGCCAAAACTGCCTCAAGTTTGCTCGAAGGCAAGTACTCTGGCAAACCGGTTGCCGGATTGATCTCAGGTCGAACCCAAATCGGAATAGCACCGGCATAAACCAAGCCGACCAAAACTGACTTGTGCAGGGTTCGGGAAACTATCACTTTATCGCCAGGGCCAGCAACAGCCATAACTGCTGCGTGGTTCGAACCAGATGAACCATTCACTCCAAAACGGCAAAGGTCGGCGCCCCAAAGATCTGCGGCACGGCGCTCGGCCTCGAGAATCAGACTTGGTGAAATTCGGTGTGGGTGGTTTCCTGGCAAAACCGGAATATCGCCATCAACAATGGCACCGGTAAGGTCGGTGCGGCCCTTGTGCCCAGGAATCTGGAATGGTGACCTGTCGGTCTCCATGTCCCGTATCCACGCGTCTAGCAGGGGTGCGTCAGAGCGCAATCCCATTGGGTCTTTCGGATCAAGCAGTAGTGCTGCGCCAAACGCGTGTTGTGACAATATCCCGCCTCTCGACTAGTGGGCACTTTAGTTTATGGTTTGAAAGCAAACCTAGGGTTAAAAAGTTTTGGGGCCGAACTTTCGCCCGACCCCAAAACCCAAAAGAGTTTTTAGAACTCGACCTTGGTCACGTTGGTATCTAGTGGAATACCAGGGCCGAAGGTGGTAGCAATCGATGCCTTCTGAAGGTACTTACCCTTTGAGCTTGATGGCTTCAAACGAAGTACTTCGTCAAGTGCAACAGCAAGGTTTTCGCCAAGCTGCTCTTTGGTGAACGATGCCTTACCAATGATGAAGTGAAGGTTGGCCTGCTTGTCAACACGGAAATCAATCTTTCCGCCCTTGATGTCAGTTACTGCTTTAGCAACATCTGGAGTTACGGTTCCGGTCTTTGGGTTTGGCATTAGGTTACGAGGACCAAGCACCTTACCTAGACGACCGACTTTACCCATAAGTTCTGGGGTCGATACTGCTGAGTCGAAGTCAACCCATCCGGCTGCAACCTTCTCGATTAGCTCATCGCCACCAACTTCGTCAGCGCCTGCTGCAACTGCAGCGTCAGCTGCGGCACCAGTTGCAAAAACGATAACGCGGGCAGTCTTACCAGTTCCGTTGGGCAATGAAACAGTGCCACGGATCATCTGGTCTGCTTTACGAGGGTCTACACCCAACTTCAAAGCAACCTCAATGGTTGAGTCGAACTTCTTTGAACCGGTCTCGCGAACGAGAGTTACGGCCTCGGCAGGAGTGTAAAACTTGTCTGCCTGAATCTTTGCTGCGGCTTCTTCATAAGCCTTTGAACGCTTTGCCATGCTGCTATTCCTTTTCTTGATTGGTCACAGTTGTGGTCATCGAACCTGCGTAGGTTCTCCCACGACTAATTGGGGTTTTGTTACTAAGCCTCGACGGTGATGCCCATGCTGCGGGCAGTACCAGCGATGATCAAGGCAGCTGCATCAATGTCATTTGCATTGAGGTCGCTCATCTTGGTCTCGGCAATTTTACGAACCTGCTCCTGAGAAAGCTTGGCTACCTTCACGGTGTGAGGGGTAGCTGAGCCCTTCTGAACGCCAGCAGCTTTTTTGATTAGCTCGGCGGCAGGTGGGGTCTTTAGAACGAAGGTGAACGAACGGTCTTCGTAGACGGTAATTTCTACTGGGATTACGTTACCCTTCTGGTCTGCAGTTGCATCGTTGTATGCCTTGCAGAACTCCATGATGTTTACACCATGCTGACCAAGAGCTGGACCAATAGGAGGAGCTGGGTTAGCTGCGCCTGCTTGGATCTGAAGCTTGATCATGCCGGTGATCTTTTTCTTCGGTGCCATTTTGTTTTCCTTTTAGTTGGGTGGAAATCTATTTGCTTTCAGCTAATTAGCTGAGGGGACCAACCTGGTCGAAGCCAAGCTCTACTGGAGTCTCGCGCTCGAACAGTGAAACCAGAACAGTGAGCTTGCCGCTCTCTGGCTTGATTTCGCTGATGGTACCTGGAAGACCAGCGAACGAACCATCTTTGATCATGATGCTCTCGCCAACCTTGTAGTTGACATTGATTGGAACAGACTTTGACTTGCCCTTGACAGCAACACCCTTGATGGCAGCCTTGACTGCTGCATCTTCAGGAAGCTCTACGGTAACCTTCAACATTTCAAAGGCCTCGCTTGGGCGGAGTGGAGTTGGGTTCTGTGAGTTACCAACGAAGCCGGTAACTGCAGGAGTGTGACGAACTAGGTCCCATGACTCTTCGGTCATGTCCATGCGAATCAAAACGTAACCAGGAATGCGAACCTTGGTAACTAGCTTGCGCTGGCCGTTCTTGATTTCGATCGAGTCTTCCATTGGAACTTCGATCTGGTAAATCTGGTCGCCACCCTCAAGCTGAGCTGCACGGGTTTCAATGTTCTGCTTTACGCGCTTCTCGTAACCTGCGTAGCTGTGAATAACGAACCATTTGCCAGGCTTGCTGCGAAGTTCTTCGCGGAACTCGCGGTAAGGGTCGTCTTCGTCAGGTGCGCCTTCGGCTAATTCGTTGCTCGCAGCAACTTCAGCTTCTTGTGCTTCAACGATTGCTTCTTCAAGTTCTAGGTCTTGCTCAAGTTCAGCAGCTGCGTCTTGCGCCAAGTCGGCAAAATCGGCATCGGCGTCAGCGATGACAGCGTCGGCAGCAACGTCTTGAACCTCGGCTAGAGCTTCGATTGCGTCGCGTTCTGAATCAGTCACGTTTGCTTCCTTCTGTTTCTTAGATCTTGAGAGGTGCGTTATGCACTTGGCATGAACGCGAAGTTCACGGCAACTGCGAATAGTGCGTCAAGCGCAAAAATCACAACCATGACTACGGTTACAAAACCAAGCACCACACCGGTGTAGTTGAGAAGTTCTTTGTAGGTTGGGCGAGTAACTTTTGAAAGTTCATCGACTACCTGCTTGAAGAAACGAACCACGCGCTTGATTGGGTTTCCACCTTTGGCGCGATCAGCGTTAGCCTTCTCGACTACATCTTCAGATGCAGCCTCGAACTCTTCAGCCATTTCTTCTACCTTCTCTAGTAATGCTTTGCAGGGCGGACAGGACTCGAACCTGCAACCGACGGTGTTGGAGACCGTTGCTCTACCAATTGAGCCACCACCCTTTGCGAGTAAAAAGACACACTTCTAGACTGAAACTTTAAAGTTTGGATTTTGCCAGACTAGGCTTCAGGTCGTTGTCAAATTACCTATCTAAATACTAAGCCAGACCTTACTAAAAAGCAAAGGCGAGTAGGCTTTTAGGCGTGACTGACTCAACATTTCCTCGCATTTCAAAGCGCATTGGTTCGATTGCAGAATCAGCAACCTTAAAGGTTGACGCTAAAGCCAAAGCACTTCAGGCTGCCGGTCGACCGGTAATTAGTTATGCGGCTGGTGAACCAGACTTTGCTACCCCAGCTCACATTGTTGAAGCAGCGGTTATCGCAGCTCGCGACCCAAAGAATCACCGCTACACCCCAGCAGTTGGTTTGCCTGATCTTCGCGAGGCGATCGCTCAGAAAACTTTGCAAGACTCAGGCACTGAAATCTCGGCTGCCCAGGTAATTGTTACTAACGGTGGCAAGCAAGCTGTTTACCAGGCATTTGCAACCATTGTTGACCCGGGCGACGAAGTGCTCATGCCTACCCCATTCTGGACAACCTACCCAGAGGCCATTCGCCTTGCGGGCGGCGTGCCAGTTGAAGTTTTTGCAGGGTCTGACCAGAACTACTTAGTCACCGTTGACCAACTTGAAAAAGCTCGCACCCCAAAGAGCAAGGTTTTGCTTTTTGTAAGCCCTTCGAATCCGACAGGTTCGGTTTACACCCGCGAACAGGTTGAAGCCATTGGCCGGTGGGCCTGGGAAAACGGCTTGTGGGTAATTACCGACGAGATCTACCAGAACCTCACCTACGACGGAATCAAAGCTCACTCAATCACCGAGGTGGTTCCTGAACTAATTGACCGCACAATTTTGGTCAATGGTGTTGCAAAAAGCTATGCAATGACCGGATGGCGCCTGGGATGGATGGCTGGCCCATTAGATGCCATGAAGGCAGCCGGCAACCTGCAATCACACCTTTCTTCAAATGTGTCAAACATCTCGCAACGCGCCGCGATTGCAGCTCTAACCGGACCACAAAACGAAGTTCTCGCAATGCGCGAAGCTTTCGATCGCAGACGCAAAATTGCCGTTGCGGAACTAAACAAGATTCCAAACTGGCACGCACCTACCCCACAAGGCGCTTTCTATGTTTACTCAGACGTTAGTGGCTTGCTCAATAAAGAGTGGGGCGGAAAGCTAATCAGCAGCTCACTTGAGCTTTGTGACTACATGCTCGATGCAGCCGAGGTAGCCCTAGTTCCAGGCGAAGCTTTTGGCCCATCAGGTTATGTTCGCCTCAGCTATGCCCTCGGCGATGCCCAATTGGTTGAAGGAATTCAGCGCCTGCAAAAACTTTTTGCAAATTAGTTAAATAAAAATCCCGACCACGTCTTAGACCTGGTCGGGATTTTTTGTTATTTAGTTACCTTCACAGACTTGGCATACCAACTAGCAGAACCAATGCTGTTCTTGGCGGTTACACCAAACATGATGTACTTGCCGATCTGGCTCTTCGCAGTTTTGTAAGTTGACTTGGTAGCCGACTTGATCTTTGCGCACTTCCAAGAACTCTTAAGCTTTGACGCTGCAGTTGGCTTTTTGCCACACACGTACCACTCGTACTTATAAGTCGGTGCTGGGCTACCAGCCCAAGTTCCCTTTTTTCCGGTTAGCTTGCTGCCGGCCTTTGCCTTACCCGAAACTGAAGGCTTCGTGCTAGACGAAGGCTTGCTGCTGGTGACAGCTGTCAACTGAGCAATACCTACAGGAACCTGAGCGCCATCGGTGAGAACCAAAGTGCTGGCACCGCTGGCTGACACCCCGGCTGGCAGAACCAAGTGCCCGGCAGCGTCAACCTGCAACCAGTCAGTCGTAGTTGGAGTCGAAGCGGTTGCTCGCCCAAATAGCCCAGCAGTCGTGACCGATGGGGTTGCATAAGTAATAGCTACCCACTTGCCCTGCAAGTCTTCTGGAGCAGTCAAAGTAACTGTTGAACCGCTCTGACCAACCGACCAAGTACCAGTTAGTGCGTCTACTTGGTTAGCCGAAAGTGAGTCAACCGAAACTGCTTGAACTGCATCTGATGGCTTCGCAAACTGCACTCGACCATTTACATGCGCTAGGTCATGGCCCGCGCTAACTGTGAGCAGATTCGAACTATTCAAAGTTGCAAACGAATTGGTAAACGATTCACCCGTCACATAAGACTTGAATTCAAGCTTGTAAGTTCCTGGTGGCAGGGCGTCAATTCGGTAGTCGCCACCTGAGCCAGTGCTAAACCAACCCTGGTAGTAGTCATTTTTAACCCACTGCCCGTTGTCTAAGAACCAAACATCTATCTCACCGTATATCCAGCGATTGGTTACTTGGTTAGAGCTTGAGTCAAGAATTTGCACGTTGCCGCTAATTGAACCACTTGCGCCTGAGTGAATGGTTGGTGCATGAGTGACGGCAGGAGCAAGAGCGCTTACAGTCAGCGTGTATGCACTGGACTTAGCGAAGCTCAGAGTTCCATCTGGCTGCAAATAGCCCATTCTCGACGAATAAGTGCTAGCCCAACTTTGCGCCCAAACTAGGTAATCACCAAGTGGAACCATTTGGTTGAAAGTGAATTTTCCTTTTTCAAGTTGATCGTTCCAGGCAACAGTTTTGCCTGATTGTTTATCAATCAGCATGATTTCCATGTCACTGGCAGCAAGCCCGGTGGCATCGACAATTGTTCCATCAACGAGTGCGCCCATGTGAACCTGGCGGTCATATGTGTGCTGCCCCTGTTCGGTAACAATAGCTTCACTTACTGGTGTGAAGCGTTTTCCGATTGAGTCATTTATGTTTAGGGTGAGTGCACCTACCGGAACGTTGTCTATATAGAAATGACCAGTTGCATCTGTAGTGTCGTATGCCTCAAATCCGTCACCGCAGCGGCAGCCGCTGGTGCCTGGCCAGCTAATGCCAAAACCTACAAAAACGCCAGCTAGTGGCTGATCTTGATCGTCTGTGATTACGCCGGCGTAAGAGCCGTCTGCAGTCATCGCGTCTACATATAGCGTTGCAGTTTGAGAACCAGCGGTAGCAACAAATTTGAAGTTGCTATAAGGGTTGACTGCTGCTGTTGAGTAGTTAATGCACGACACTCCGTACTCAGAACCAGGCAATAGGTTTCTGAAAATCGCGTGTCCGGTTGCGGTTAGAGCCACACTTCGGTCTTCATCTCGAGAACCAAACAAGAAGTTCGAAGTTGAGTAGCAAGTCGTGTTTTTATCTAGCGGCAGGCGAGACTTCTTATCTAGAACCTTGAGGTCCATTACCGAAGATGTGTCAACTGGCGCGGTGTTGACATTAAGCCTTGGCAATTCAAGTGACTCTGTGCCATCAACCTGTACATATTGGTAGCTAGGTACCTCTACTTGGGTGCCATTTAGATTTTCGCCGCCCGAGAACGAAATTGAATACCAACCGGCAACTAAGTTCGTGACTTGAAAGTTTCCGTTTTCATCAACTACACAGTCTGAAAAGAATGAATAGTTCGTTCCTGGTTCAATCAAGTCAGACCGAGAAAGAGTTGCTGAACAGCTGTAACCCGAGAATCCGGCAGAAAGCCTGGTGTCATAAAGTTGGCCAGTGATTGTGCTCGAACCACTTGGTGCCGCCTTAGCTACCAGAACCTGATCACTCAGAGTATTCACTTGATCAGTGATTTCAATCCAGGTAGGCGATACCAGTCCTATAGCGGATCCAGTTGGGTCAACCGTGATTTGATATCGGCCATTTTGCAAAGAGGATACTGAAATCTGACCTTCTTGGTCGGTTCCGGTGCCCTGGCAACTGCCGTCTGGGGCGCAAATATTTACACTGGCGTTGGGAATCGGCTGATTACTTTCATCGACCAGAGTCGCGCTATAGCTGCCATTGCCATTGTCGAAATACCCAGGTTGGTATGAATTCACATCATCGATATAAATATTGATTTCACGAGAGCTAACTTGTGCTGGCACTGAACCATATGCACCGCCGCTTGAATAATCGAGTTGAGCGTTCATCGAAAACTTGCTGCCAACTTTCAAGCCGGTAATCGCGTAGTTTCCGTTCTCATCTGTAGTGAGTGTTCCTGTTTTAGCAAACCACTTACCATCTTGCTGAAAGTTTGAGTACCAATCGATTTGAGTGTTCGAAACAATTGCGGTTTCATCTGACTTCAGCTTCACTTGGCCGTGAATGTCATTTTCACCTGCGGCTAGGGTGTCGAGCACCAAAGTGACGTCTGCGCTACCACCGCTGGCATCAGCTTGAACTGAATAGTTCTTGTCAACTATGTAAAAGGTTGAACCCGTAAATTGATTGATTGTCAGAGACAAAGTTGGTGAATTAGGAACATTTGCAAAAGTGATAGAACCGTCACTGTTTACATCAGTCGGGTT
>JBDLVP010000042.1:0-8599 GCA_039804705.1 Actinomycetota bacterium | reverse complement strand
AAAGCGTCATCGGGTGACAAATAGCGAACCGCATTGGTCAAAACCGCAGGAACTCCAACAGCATCGGCCAAATCTACCAAACGACCAGCATGCAAACTTGAATTAGTGGTCCCTGGTTCAGTCAAATGTGAAACTACCTCGACTGCCAAAGAACCAGGTGCCACAAACAAAGAAGAAACATAAGAAAGTTGCTCTAAAGCCAAACTCTTAGAACCATTCATGGCAGAAACCGCAAACGAACAATCAGTCCCAAGCATCACCGTGCAAACCGAGCTAAAACCAGATTCCTCAGAACCTGCTTGCACCAACTCAGCCAGCTTCTCAATGCTCAAACCAACCGCTTGCTTCTTGGCAAAGCGCTGCGCCTCAGACACCACAGCACAAAGTGCTTTCCAGCCAACCCCACCATTTCGACCATGAGCCAACACCGTGACGTGACCAGCAACACCTTCGTCACCAAGCAGAGCAATCTCAACCCCAACAATCGGCGAAATGCCCACCTTCAAACAAGCACCGATGTGCTTCACCGCACCATACAAACCATTGCGATCGGTAATAGCCAAAGCCGAAGCCCCAGCCGCCACTGCAGCCTCGACTAAGTATTCAGGCCGGGTAACCCCGTAATGCCCTGAATACGCCGATGCCACATGCAAGTGGGTGAACAACCTATGCCGCCTCGGCTAGGTAGTAACGAAGCAACTTCCAGCTGCCTTCGATCGAATTGTGAATTAGCTCAAACTGACCAGCGCCTGATCCGTCGTTTGCAACTAAGCGCCACATTTCAAGTTCCAGCACTCCGGCGCCAATGCCTCGTTGAACTCTGGCAGCTTCAACCCACCATTCTTTGCGAGCAAACCACCTAAGCGGTTTGGCACTAACTAAATAGCAACGACCAGCCCAACTAAAGCCAATCGGCTCACCAACTTCGTTCACCGAAACCGAAATGGTCTCGTCAACGCGACTCATGTTCCCTCCTCAATTATTCGAACAAATGTTCGAACGTTAAGAATCTAGGAATACCCACCGACATGCAACTGTAGGGTTCAACCTCAACTTGAATGCTTCTTCGCGATTATGTGGGGTTAACCGAAGATAAGCGAAGATGCGCAGAAACACATCTACAAATAGAAAATAGGAGGAAAGTAAGATTTGAGTATGACTAAATTCAACTCATCTTCGCGCGCCCTGTTGGGCGCAACTGCACTTGCTGTAGCAGGTCTTAGCGTTTTCGCTGGAACCCCGGCATTTGCTTCAACCGAATCAAGTAATTTCAGCATCACCATGTCTGGAACCAACTCTGTTCAGGCAGATGGTCTTGACAGCTGGGGTGACGACGACGGCGGTTCAATGGCAGTGACGGCAAACGGCGTTATTGTTCAAGACGACAATGCCGCAAAACTCTTGAACGCAACCACCCTTGATAACCCAGCTGATGTGACCATCACCGACCAGCAGGGAAACGCATTGGTTAACGACCTGTCAACCAACACTGCTTATGCATTTGAGTGGAACACCGACACCGGCATTTCATACAGCGCACTTGATGAGATCGGTGCTGATGGAACCCCAACTTCGACCGTTATCAACCTGAGCGAAGTTGTAAACGCGACTGACAAAACCTGCGTAGTAATGGCTAGCGGTTGGAGTCGCATCGCACTTTGGGATAAATGCGCAAACGTGCTGTATGACATTGACCTGCCTTCAGGCGATGTGACCACAGTAAACGACATCAACCCGGTTTCTACTTGGGGCGATAACTATCCATATTACGACAATTCAGAAGCAGATAGCTACGATGACCTAGGCGTAGTTGAATACCAAGATGGCGTTTACAGCATTGTGGCTGCAGCAGATAACAGCTATGAATCCGCAATTGGATTTGACCGTTACGTTTTGAACGCGCCATTTGTTGCGCGTGACGTTGTATTCGCAGCAGCTTCAACCAATGACACCTACAAGTTCACACTGGACTGCAACGCTGGACGCTGGTATGGCTACTCAGAAAGCGGCCAGGTCTTTGCAGATCAAGGCTCAACCGATGAGTCGCTATTTGCCGCTGACGCAACTTGCACCCACTCTGCTTCGTCAACTCCTGCAGCTAAGAAGAAACTTGCAAACACCGGTTCAAGCGATGCTTACGCATTGATTGGCGCAGCAATGGTCCTTGCCGGTGCTGCTGCAGTTCGTCGCCGCAAGGTAAACCGCTAGTAGCTAGTTAATAGAAATGCCCGCCTAAATTAGGTGGGCATTTCTATTTAAGCTGCTTTTGCTCAGATAGGCAGAATTAGTTCTGCGCCTTGGCTTTTCACACTGCCCACGGCTGGGTCAACCTTGAAGAACAAGGCTTCGCTGGCAACAGTGTCTGAGCCGTGTCCGATTGCGGTTAGAAGGTCTAAGTCGCCTTCGATTGAGGAATCTAGCCAGTAGTCGAGAGTTTCGGCGTTTAGAAAAACTGGGTTGCGTTCGTGAATGTGTGCTAGTTCTGGGGCTCCTGGTTTGGTGAGAATCGTGGTGCTTAGAAGCCATCGCTTAGGGTCGTTTGCCGATCTTGTTGGGTCTGCCCACCATTCGAAGATTCCTGCAAAGCCGAACATTCCTTCGCCAGCGTTTACGTAGTAAGGCTGTTTAGTGCCGTCAGGGTTTGGCAGCCACTCGTAATAGCCGCTGGCCGGCACTAAGCAACGTCTTCTGATTACCGAGTCTTTGAAAGAAGGTTTTTCAAGAACTGTTTCGATTCTGGCATTGATTAGCGGGGCACCTTCGGATGCGGTTTTTGCCCAACGAGGAACCAAACCCCAGCGAGCTGAATGTAGTTCGCGGCTAATTTCGCCCAGGGGAGAGCCATCTTGGTCTTTTTCAAAAGCTCGATCGACCACAATGCTGATTTGGTTGGTCGGGGCGATGTTGAAGTTGATTGGGGTTTGTTCAATGACTTCGTCAACTTCGAAGATGGTGGCGATTTCGCCCGAGGTTTTGGCAACAACGAAACGACCGCACATTAGATATTCAGGCTTTCGATTTCATCTAGGGGAGCAGCCAGCATTCTTAAGCGTTTGCAAAATGATTCGAAACGCTTCGGCCCTGCCACTTTTATGGTTGGGTTTCCGTCTTCGTCGTTCCAAGCTGTTACAGGGCGAATCCCTTGCAAAGAACTGAGCGCCCAGACTTCGGCGTTTTCAAGGTCTTGAGGCTTGGCACGAACCTGCTTGATTTCAAGGTTGCACTGCTTAGCTATCTCGAAGACTTCTTTGCGTGTGATGCTGTCGAGCCACTGGTTTGACCTATCAGGCGCAAACAGGATGTTATTTTTTAGCCAGACAATTGAAGTAAGAGCGCCTTCGGATATGAAGCCTTCTTCATCGACTAATACGGTTTCATCGGCTGAATGCATTTGAGCGTTACGGCGAAGTTGCATGCAAAGGCTTAGGTCAGGTCCTTTGATCGTTGGGTGCTGACGAGGGTCTGGCTCTGGGTATGTGTATAGGCGTATCGCGCCGAGCTGTTCAGGGGCTTTTCTAATT
This sequence comes from Actinomycetota bacterium, assembly GCA_039804705.1. Lineage (GTDB taxonomy): Bacteria > Actinomycetota > Actinomycetes > Actinomycetales > Microbacteriaceae > Rhodoluna. The sequence continues at coordinate 5,078 of JBDLVP010000042.1, read as the reverse complement.
CGAACGTAAAGGCTTGGGGTTTCAACATCTTCAAGGTGCAGTTCAATACGCGGAAACCAACGGCCTTCGCGAGGCATTATTTTGGATACTTCGCTAAAGAATGCTGGCAGCTCAGATTTGAGTTCTGGGGCTGCATTTTCTACCCAGTTGCCAAAGCGCTGCTCGTGAGCTCTAAGGCTTCTAACGCGACCATTTTCGACCAGCCAAGAGTCGGCTGCTGCAAGTTTTACTTCGTCAAGTAATTCTTCGGCAGGCGTTAGTGAACCCGACTGATAGCGATAAAACTCGCCTTCAAGTGTCATGGTTACCTCGGTGCTCGAATAGTTCGTTTAACCTATAGGTTAGGTGAAATTTTCAACCTCAAAATACACATTGAATTGAAGCAGGCGGTGGCGTTGAAGCTTTATCAATACACCCTGCACGGTTGGGTAAACCCCGCTGATGTATTCATCAGTCTTTTCGGTAACGATGAGTATGCATTTTGGCTTGACCGCGAGTACCACGCAACCGCAAGATTCTCGATCATTGGTCATGCCTATGGTGGGGAAGTAGCGAACATAGCTAAGGCCCGAGCAGCCGTTGAAGCAGGAATTCCTGACTTGGTTTCTGAAGCTAATTTTGTTTCTAAATTCTGCCCAGGCTTTGTGGGGTGGATTGATTACCCAAAAAAAGTTTTGCCTTCTTATGTAGATGACCTCGACTCCTTACCGGCAACATTGCTTGAAGTTCGTGAAGCGTTGGTGTTTGACCACGACCGCAGGCACTTGAGCTTGGTTGGTCGCTTTGAAACAGAAGAAGCATTCGAGCACTGGGTTCAGGGCGTTTTGCTCAGATTGGCGCTTGCTGGAGGTGAACAGGCGAGTTTCAAGCACCGGAATAAGCCGGGTGAAGTGTCTGAAGTTTCCCTTCGACACTCTCGTGATGAGTATTTGGCGTTGATCGAGAAAGCTAAGGCGCACATTGCTGCCGGCGATGTTTATCAGCTTTGTTTGACTAACGAAATTACCCTCACTGCTGAGGCGAACCCGCTTGAGGTGTTTTTGCGTTTACGTGCTCAGTCTTCAGCTCCGTATTCAAGTTTTATTCGGGCGGGCTCGAAGGTTTTAGTTAGTGCTTCTCCTGAGCAGTTCTTGAGTATTTCAACCGATGGTTTGGTTCAGACCAAGCCAATCAAGGGAACTCGTAGGCGTTCTCAAGACGCCGCCATCGATGCTCAATTGGCAAGCGAATTAGCGTTCAACGAAAAAGAACGTGCCGAAAACCTGATGATCGTTGACCTCATGAGAAATGACCTGAGCAAGTTCAGCGTGCAGGATTCAGTTCAAGTTGCAAAGTTATTTCACGTTGAAAGTTATGCGAGCGTGCACCAGTTAGTTTCAACCGTTCAGTCACATTTGGCAGCTGGCGAAAACCCTGTTGACGCTCTCGTTAGCGCTTTTCCTGGTGGTTCAATGACCGGTGCTCCGAAACTTCGTGCCCAGCAACTAATTTGCGATTTCGAAAACGGCGAGCGCGGGGTTTACTCGGGAGTTTCGGGAGTGATTGGCCTAGATGGTTCAATCGAGATGAGCATGAACATTCGTTGCCTGGTTTTTGAAGGTGATCAAGTTCGCATTGGAGTTGGCGGGGGAATCACTGCAGATAGTGACCCGCAAGCTGAATTCGAAGAAACCAAACTCAAAGCACAGTCGTTGCTTTCGGTCTTAGGTACTTCTTGGGTTTGGTAGCCTTGGAACAGGCTTTTTACTGCATTTAAGGACACAATGAGCGACGCAACATCACCAGTTGAAAACGAGTACGACGTATTCGGAATTCAAGACAAGTGGCTGCCAGTCTGGGATGACCTTCGCCCGTTTGCTTCAGGAAACCCAACTGATAAGCGACCTAAAAAGTATGTTCTCGACATGTTCCCTTACCCATCGGGTGACTTGCACATGGGCCACGCTGAGGCTTATGCGCTAGGCGATGTGGTTGCTCGCTATTGGGTTCAAAAAGGCTTCAACGTTCTTCACCCAATCGGCTGGGATGCCTTCGGGTTGCCTGCTGAAAACGCTGCAATCAAGCGCAATCTCGACCCACGTGGCTGGACCTACGAAAACATTGAGCAGCAGCGCTCATCCATGCGTCGTTATGCTTGCTCATTTGACTGGGATCGCGTGATTCGCACTTGCGACCCGATTTACTACCGCTGGAATCAGTGGTTGTTCCTTGAGTTTTACAACAAGGGCTTGGCATATCGCAAAAATTCAATGGTCAACTGGTGCCCTTCTTGCCAGACAGTTTTGGCTAATGAGCAGGTAGTTGGCGGTCTTTGTGAGCGCTGCGACAGCGCGGTAACCAAGAAGGCTCTAACCCAATGGTTCTTCAAAGTAACTGAATACGCTGATCGCTTGCTAGATGACCTCGATACCCTCGAAGGCAACTGGCCTGCGAAGGTTCTCACTATGCAACGAAACTGGATCGGCCGCTCTTACGGAGCTGAGGTGCAGTTTGAGGTTGAGGGTCGTTCTGAACCAGTTACGGTCTACACCACTCGCCCAGATACCTTGTTTGGCGCAACTTTCATGGTGGTGGCTCCTGATAGTGAACTCGCAACTGAATTGGTTGCTGGCGCCGAGGCGGGCATCCAAGCCGAATTTGCGAACTATCTAGATATCGTGAAGGCATCAAACGACATTGAGCGTTTGTCTACCGAGCGTGAAAAGACCGGAATCTTCTTGGGTCGCTATGCAGTGAACCCGGTAAACGGCGAGCGCTTGCCAGTCTGGACTGCAGATTACGTTTTGAGCGATTACGGAACGGGCGCGATTATGGCTGTTCCAGCTCACGATCAGCGCGACCTCGACTTTGCGCGCACCATGAACCTGCCGGTTCGAGTGGTTTTAGAAACTGAAGCTGGCGACCCCGCCGTTACCGGTGAGGCTGCGACCGGCGAAGGCGTTTTGGTCAACTCTGGCCCGCTAAATGGTTTACACAAAGCTGATGCGATTGCCAAAATCACTGAAATCTTGAACCAGGATGGCAAAGGTAAGGCCGCTAAGAACTTTAGATTGCGTGACTGGCTAATCAGCCGTCAGCGTTACTGGGGAACTCCGATTCCGATCATTCACTGCGATAAGTGTGGTGAAGTTCCGGTTGCTCAAGATCAGCTTCCGGTTGAGTTGCCTTCTGCTGAAGGTCTAGACCTACAGCCAAAGGGCACTTCGCCGCTTGGCGCTGCCAGCGACTGGGTAAACGTAGCTTGCCCGAATTGTGGCGGTGCTGCTCTGCGTGACACTGACACCATGGACACCTTCGTTGACTCGTCTTGGTACTTCTTGCGTTACCTATCGCCAACCAGCACCGAGTTCGCATTTGACCCGCAAGCGGCAAAAGACTGGGCGCCGGTTGATCAATACGTTGGTGGCGTTACTCACGCGATTTTGCATCTGCTTTACGCACGTTTCTTCACGAAGGTACTAAAAGACCTAGGTCACGTTGATTTCAATGAGCCATTCACCCGCTTGCTAAACCAGGGAATGGTTTTGATGAATGGTTCTGCCATGAGCAAGTCTCGTGGAAACCTAGTTCGCTTGAGCGACCAGCTTGACGAACACGGTGTTGACGCGATTCGTCTGACCATGGCGTTTGCCGGCCCACCAGAAGACGACATTGACTGGGCTGATGTTTCACCCGCTGGTTCGGCTAAGTTCTTGGCTCGCGCCTGGCGTGTGGCAAACGATGTTACTTCAGCAAAAGACGTTGATTTCGCAAGTGGTAACAAAGACGTTCGTAAGGCAGTTCACCTGTTCTTGCGCGAGTTCTCGGCCAACATTGAAAACTTTAAATTCAACGTTGGTGTTGCCAAGATTATGGAGCTCGTAAACGTGCTTCGTAAGGCAATTGACTCAGGATGCGGCCCTGCCGATGTTGCCGTTCGTGAAGGCGCGCAAGAGTTAGCTAAGGCACTCAGCTTGTTTGCCCCTTACACAGCTGAAGACATGTGGTCGAAGCTAGGCTTTGGGCCAGGTGTTGCTCTTGCTGAGTTTGCTAAGGCCGATGAGTCGCTTCTAGTTGAAAACAGCATTGTGGCAATTGTTCAGGTTGACGGAAAACTTCGTGACAAGTTCGAGGTTGCTATCGAAATTTCAGCCGATGACCTGCAAGCTTTGGCGCTTGCAAGCGAAGCAGTTCAAAAAGCGATTGGTGAAAAGACCATTGCCAACGTAATCGTGCGTCAGCCGAAGCTAGTGAGCATCGCGACTAAGTAGTTGAATTAGACAGACTTATGCACAGATATTGACTTCAGCGCCAACCTCACGGGGTGGGCGCTTTAGTTTTTTCTTGTGGATGCCTTACGAACCTTAATAGCCAAAATCTTGAGTGATTACTGGCTCCCAATACATCCAAAGGTTCGTAAGGCATTCGTTTTTTCCCTGGTTGGTTTGATTGCAGTTTGCATCGGGGTTACTAGCCTCAGCAATCAGCCAAGCACCGTTCCAAATTCATCAGCCAGTTTCGCCTCAAACTCGAGTCTGAAAGATGCCGGCTCTTCGCGTGGTTTATCTTCCGCAAGTTTTCTCGTGCACATTGTTGGGGCAGTGGTGCATCCCGGTGTTTATGAACTTGCCTCTGGTTCTAGAGTCAAAGATGCTGTGTTTGCGGCTGATGGCTTTTCCCCTAAAGCAGATCAAGCCAGCGTGAATCTAGCGCGTGAATTGATTGACGGCGAACAAATAGTTGTTCTAAACCTCGGCCAGTCTCTAGGTGCTATCACAGATTCCAACGCAAAAGTGAACCCAAATCGCGCAGCGGCAGCTGAACTTGAAAACCTGCCTGGAATTGGGCCTGCGTTAGCTGCACGAATTGTTGATTATCGTTTGGCAAATGGCAATTTCAGATCGCTACAAGACTTACGCAAGGTTGCCGGCATCGGCCCCAAGCTGCTCGAACGAATCAAAGATTCCTTGGTTTTCTAGTGAATCAGGTGTTTTGATGCAAATCCTGGTTGCTTCTGGTTTGTTATGGCTGATTTCGATAATCGGTACGGGCGGCTTGTCTTGGGGATGGATCGCTCTAAGTCTTGGTTCTCTGGTTTC
>JBDLVP010000041.1:0-7720 GCA_039804705.1 Actinomycetota bacterium | reverse complement strand
TGCCGAAAGATTAGCTGGCGGCTTGGCACGTCACGGCCACGAAGTGCACATTATTTGCCCGGGTTACGACAAAACCTTTGGCACCAAAACTGAGACACACGATGGCGCGGAGATTACCGTTCACCGTTTGCGTTCATATAAGTTGCCGCAGCACGAAACGCTTCGCTACGTTTGGCCATTTACTCTTCAACGTCGCATTAACAAAATGCTTGATGAAATCAAGCCCGACGTGGTGCACATCAACTCGCACCTGATTACCGGTCGATTCCTGGTCAAAGCTGCCAAGAAACGTGGAATTCGCACGGTGGCAACCAACCACATTATGCCTGAAAACCTAGTTAAGTACTCGGTTATCATTCCAAAGTTCTTGGAAAACTGGGCAATGAAAATGTCGTGGGCTGATGCCGGCCGGGTGCTTCGTAAAGTTGACGCCTTGACTACGCCAACCCGTCGAGCTGCTGAGCTACTTGAAGCTGCGGCAGGCGTTTCCGGGGTGCTGGCAATTTCGTGTGGAATTGATGCTTCAAAATTCGCTAATAATGCACCAACCACAAACGAGCATCCGCGCATTTTGTTCTTGGGCCGTCTCGACTATGAGAAGCACATTCATAACCTGCTCAAGGCCGTCGCTTTGCTGCCTAAAGACCTAGGCACAGTCGTTGAACTCGTTGGAAACGGCGGGGAGCGTGAGAGCCTGCAAAATTTGGCTAAAGAGCTTGGCATCAGCGACCAGGTGATCTTTGCTGGGCACGTAACCGATGAGCAGCTGCCTCAGGCTTATGAGCGTTGCACCCTGTTCGCAATGCCTTCTATTGCTGAACTTCAAAGCATTGCGACCATGGAGGCTATGGCTTCAGGGCGCCCTGTTGTAGCGGCAGATGCTATGGCATTGCCGCACTTGGTGCACGATGGCGACAACGGATATCTATTCCCGCCAGAAGACATTGAAGTCTTCGCTGACCGGTTGAAGCGAATTCTGACCGCAGATCAGGCTGAACTAGATCGATTGAGCGAGAACTCGTTGCACTTGATTCAGGCCCACGATATTCAACGTACCATTGGTATTTTCGAACAGTTGTACCGCGGTGAATACGAACCTGGTCAGGCTCCAACCTCAGACGATAACCTGCCAGAATACGACGAGCCAATTGGTCGTTTGAACGAGGCTTACCACGATCAGGTAGAGGCGCTTCGACAACGTGCTTCTAACCTTCGTGAGCTAGCAGAAGATTTGCGTGGCAACTTTAGAAGCCGAATGGAAAATGCCCGCGATGAAGTTCGCGATCGTATTGACGATGCCCGCGATGAAGTTCGTGAAACGGTTCAGGAATTCAAACAAACAGCAAAGCGCGTAGATAAAAAAGTGCGCAAGACTGTGAAAAAAGCCACCGAGAAGCTCAAAGGAGACTAACTTCTAGGTAATGGGGCGGTAGCTCAGCCGGTTAGAGCAGCGGACTCATAATCCGTCGGTCACGGGTTCAAGTCCCGTCCGCCCCACCATTTCTAAATGTACATCTGCCAGGCTGCAGTTTCGGTATAAGCCCTGAGCGCCTCTTCATCTGTGAGGCGATGCTGTGCATTGCTGAGTGCACTCTCTCGCAAGCGATCCAAGCCTGCTGTCGGCTCAGGGGTGTTCACTGGCCAATCCGAGCCAAAACTGAGTCGCACGCCAGCATCGAGAAGCTTGCGAAACTCAAGTTCGCCGGTTGCGGCATCTGGCGCCCAATACGGCTGACAATTGACGGTTATGTCGTATTTCACCAGTCGGTCGACGTCTTGCGCGTTAATGCGTTCAGCGTGGGCAATTACTGGTCTGCGATCTCGTGGCAATTGAGTTCTGCAGACGTATTCAATGGCGTCAATGGCCTGGCGTACGCCACCGTCTCCGGTTGCATGAATGTGCAATTGGAATCCGAGGCGATCGGCATTTAGGCAGGCACTCTTGAGCTCAGAATCATTCCAAAGCGGCTCAGAAGGCTCGCCAAGCAAGTTTGCGGTGCCCGAGCTAATGACGCCGTCGGTGAAGATTTTGACGCTGTTACAGCTCAGCAAAGGCGCGCCCGAGTTGTTTATTTTCAATCGAGTCTGTGTTGCGAACTTCAACTTCTCTCGAAAATCTTCAGGGGTTAGTCGAATCGCGAGATTGGTTCTGATTTTGAGCAAATCTCTGGCCACGGCCTCAAGGTAAACCTCAGGCATTCCCGGGTCTATCCACGCTTCTTGCATGGCAACCACCGAATATTCCAAAAGCAAATCTTGTGCTCTCAGTAGTGAGGCTAAGTCTTGTTCAAGAGTTGGCTTAGGTTGGTGAGCGTAAATAAGTTCCATTGCTGAATACTCACGAACCCAGCCATTTGGTTTCGATTCACTCAATTCGAAGTGCCCGCCGGCAACTTCAGGCGCGACCAGATCGAACCCAGCTACCTCAAGAGCTTTGCTGTTAACGCAGATCGAGTGGTGATCAGATGTGTGAATAACCAACGGTAAGTGTTCACAAATTTCATCTAGTGCCCAGCGATCAAGTGACTTTGCCAGGTCAGAACCAGCATCGATAGAGCTTAAATCGAGCCAAGTTAGTTCGGAATTGAGCTCAATAAAACTGGCGACGCAGCTTGCCAACTGGGTGAGGTTACCCACCTCGGCCAATACTGCTCCCGATAGCTCGCGACCAGCAAACAATGCATGGATGTGGCCGTCAACGAATTCGGTCATTGGTCACTTTCTGCGAGGTTCCTAGAAATGGTATCCCAATAGCCAGTTGCCTATTGACATCGGTTTCGCAGACTTTTACTCTGGCTATCTGCATTTATTTTGCATGGCTCCAGAAGGACGTAGGGGAAGACGCACCTTCAAATCAAGGAGTCACATTGGAATACCCATTTTCGGGCGACGTAGTCGTTCATGCGGTCGCTCGTGCTCGAGCAAAGCAGGTTGAGTGGCTGCTGGCAACCGTGCTCGGTTATCAGGTGCCCTTGCAATGGCAATTGCAGAGTCAAGTTCCGCACGCCCTCAAGACAGCCTTTAGCTGGCAGGGTGATGAAAACTTCGGCCCCGAGTTAGCAAGTGCTCTGGCTGGGTGGAAGGAAATCTATTTTGAAGTAATTCAATTTCCAAATGAACACTCCGGCGGATCAATTTGGCTGTACACACCAGATTTAGGCATAAAACACAGAGCAATTGACGCAATCGGCAACTATCTCATTGGTGAGAATGAACTTCGTGCCGCAATGACCAAATCGTCAAACGCTGCCGGATTGAGTTGGGAAATAGAAAACCTGCTAGCCACCGAGTGGGATCAAGTTTTAGATCCGCTTCGCTCTCAAGCCGATTTACCAATTGAGGCAAAAAACTATCGAGTTGGCTAGCAGGTTTGTAAATTAAGCGATGTAGCGTCTGAACGCGATAACCGCGTTGTGACCGCCGAATCCGAACGAGTTGCTGATAGCCAAAATTGGGCCATCAGGTAGCTCGCGAGCAGTAGTGACTACGTCAAGTGGAATTTCAGGATCTTGGTCATCGAGGTTAATGGTCGGGGGAGCAACGCGCTCCTTTAGAGCCAAAATCGTAAAGATTGCCTCGATTGCACCAGCGCCGCCAAGAAGGTGGCCGGTTGAAGACTTGGTAGCTGAAATCGCAATTTTTCCCAAGTGGTCACCGAACACACGCTTTAGCGCGTTGTATTCGGCAATGTCGCCGACCGGGGTGCTGGTTGCGTGAGCATTGATATGAACCACGTCTTCTGGGGTAGCGCCAGCCTGAGTTAGAGCGTTTACCACTGCTCGAGCAGCTGCGCTTCCTTCAGGGTCTGGAGCAGTGATGTGGTAAGCATCAGAAGTTACTGAGCTTCCAACCAATTCGGCGTAAATCTTTGCACCACGAGCCAACGCGTGTTCTTCGGTTTCTAGAACCAATGCTCCAGCGCCTTCACCCATAACGAAACCGTCTCGGTTTACATCGTATGGGCGAGATGCTTTTGCAGGCTCGTCGTTGCGACGTGAAGTTGCGTGCATTGCAGCAAACGCAGCGATTGGCAGCGGATGAATAGCAGCTTCACAGCCGCCTGCAACAACAACGTCAACCTCGCCGCTTAGCAAGCGCTGAAGGCCGTTTGCAATTGCTTCGGTGCCTGATGCGCAAGCTGAAACAGCGGTTCTTACGCCACCACGGGCAGCCAAGTCCATTCCAATAGCCGCAGCTGGACCGTTAGGCATCAACATTGGCACCGTCATCGGTAGAACTCGACGAGGACCCTTTTCTTTCAGAGTGTCGAATGCATCGAGCAGAGTCCAGACGCCACCAATACCAGTTGCGTATTCAACTGAGAACCGCTCAGGAACAACCTCTGGTGAACCAGCATCTGCCCAGGCTTCACGAGCTGCAATAAGAGCGAATTGGCTCGAAGGGTCGAGACGCTTGCACTCTTGTACCGTGAGCACTTCAGATGCCTTTACCTTCGCTTGACCAGCGAAAGTAACTGGGATTTCGTAACGAGCAACCCATTCCTGCTCAAGTGTGGTTATACCAGACTCCCCAGCAAGCAGCGCTTGCCAGGTCGTCTGTACGTCGCCACCTAGGGGCGTAGTAGCCCCAATGCCAGTGACAACAATTTTTTTAGACAAGGTGTATTAGCCCTGTGCTGAAACGATGAAGTTAACGGCGTCACCAACGGTAACGAGGTTCTTTACTTCTTCATCTGGAATCTTTACGCCGAATTTGTCTTCTGCGTTTACAACGATGGTCATCATAGAGATTGAGTCGATGTCTAGGTCATCCTGGAATGACTTGTCTAGCTGAACTGCATCTGCAGCAATACCGGTCTCGTCATTAACGATCTCGGCTAGACCTGCAAGTACTTCTGCCTGCGAAAGTGCCATTGGGTTTTCTCCTTTAGGGGTAGTTGGACCGTGATTAAGTTTAGGGCAAAACCACAACTTGAGCAGCGAAGGCAAGGCCCGCGCCAAAGCCAATTTCTAGAGCCAAACCGCCAGATTTGACGGCTCCTGATTCTAGAAGCTCGTGCATTGCAAGTGGAATCGACGCTGCAGAGGTGTTTCCAGTGTTAATGATGTCGCGAGCAATAACTACAGATTCAGGAAGTTTCAGCTGTTTAGCGAGTTCATCGATAATTCGAATGTTTGCCTGGTGGGTAACCAGTGCACTCAGCTCTTCGGCTTTCACGCCAGCAACCTCAAGGGCCTTAGCCGCAGTTTTTGCCATTTCCCAAACCGCCCAGCGGAATACGGTCTGGCCTTCTTGCTGCAATGTAGGCCATTCGGTCTTTCCGTCACGAAATTCAAGCAGCGAACCAGTCATGCTCACGGCGTCCCAGTGAGAACCGTCAGATCCCCACACCGTTGGCGAGATTCCTGGGGTATCGCTTGGGCCAACAATTGCAGCGCCCGCGCCGTCACCGAGCAAGAACGAAATGCTGCGATCAGTTGGGTTAATGAAGTCAGAGAGCTTCTCGCCTCCGACCACTAGAACGTATTTGGCAACGCCTGAGCGAACCAGTGCGTCGGCTTGGGCGATGCCGTAGCAGTAACCAGCACAGGCTGCTGAAATGTCATAAGCCGGAGCTGGGTTGGCACCGATTTTGTCAGCCAACAGTGCAGAGGCCGAAGGAGTTTGGAATGGGTGGGTGATGGTTGCGAAAATGACAGCACCGATTTCCTGAGGTGCAATACCAGCCTTACGGATAGCTTCATTTGAGGCTTCAACTGCCATGTCCATGAGGCTCAGGTTTTCGCTGGCGCGTCGGCGCGTAATAATTCCGGTGCGTTGGCGAATCCATTCATCTGAGCTATCGATTGGGCCGGCTACATCGTCGTTGGTGACAATCAAGTCACCGCGGGCTGCTCCCAACGAGTAGATGCGTGAATATTTGGTGGTCTGGTACTGCGCGAGCGTAGGTTGAGACATTTTCTTCGCTATCTACTAGTTACTGTGATTCTGAATTAGAGTGCGTGCTGCATCAAGGTTTTCAGGCGACTTCAACGATAGAAGTTCGATTCCAGGCATGCTGCGCTTGGCAAGTCCAACTAGAGTGCCGGCAGGGGGAACTTCTAAGATTGCTGTTACTCCGGCGGCTACTAGAGATTCCATGCACAGATCCCAGCGAACCGGAGACTTCACTTGATTTACCAAAAGATCAAGGAATTCTTTGCCAGAGGAAACTTTGCGTCCTGCATTGTTGCTCCAGATCGAAACACTGGGGTTAGAAACCTCAATTTCGCTGGCATATGCGGCCAGTGAGTCAACCGCAGGTGCCATAAATCGTGTGTGGAAAGCGCCAGCAACCTGAAGTGGAATCACGCGGGCACCAGCCGGGCCCTCAGCCTGCAAAGCAGCGATTCCGGCTGCAGAACCTGCCGCAACGATTTGCCCGCCGCCATTGAAGTTTGCAGGTTCCAGTTCAAGCTCTGCGAGCCGAGCTAAAACCACCTCTTGCTCGCCACCCAAAACTGCCGCCATCGAAGTGGTTTCAAGCGCTGCCGACTTGGCCATGGCCTTGCCGCGTTCGGTTACGAACTTAATGCCACTTTCAGGGGTGAAAATTTCCGAGGCTACTGCTGCGGTGATTTCACCCACTGAGTGCCCAGCAACTCCAGCAACACCAGATTGAGCAAGTGATTTGCCCTCAAGCAAAGCAGCAAGGGCCGCTACTCCTGATGCCACGATCAAAGGCTGAGCAATTGCGGTGTCGCGAATTGTGTCGGCATCTGAGGTGGTTCCGTGAGCTACTAGGTCAACGCCGCTTGCCTGAGATTGAAGTTCGATTGAGTGCTTGAACGAATCAAGTTCAAACCAAGGAGTGAACATTCCAGGCGTTTGAGCACCCTGACCTGGGCAAACAATAACAATCATTGGCTATTCCTTAGCTGTCACCAAGCGAGTTGCCAGAGGTTCCGGCGGTTACATCGTGCAGGCGGTAGCGTTCAATTGCTAGACCAGGTGCTGATCTGTCGACCAAGCCGGCCTCGGCAAGCTGCTGCAGCACCTTGACCACAATTGAAGGGCCATCTATCTTGAAGTGGCGTCTTGCAGCAGCACGAGTGTCTGAGAAACCAAAACCGTCGGCCCCGAGCGTTTCGAAATTGCCAGGCACCCACTTGCGAATTTGATCTGGAACCTGGTGCATGAAGTCAGAAACTGCAACGACAGGGCCACTGGCATCTGCCAACTTTGAAGTCACGTATGCAACGCCAGCTGGCTCATTCGGGTAGAGGTACTTGTGCTCGTCAACTGCCAATGCATCGCGGCGAAGTTCAGTCCAAGAAGTTACCGACCAAATGTCAGCCGAAACTCCCCAGTCATTCTGAAGCAACTGCTGCGCCTCAAATGCCCAAGGAACTGCAACACCTGAAGCCAAGATTTGAGCTTTGTGACCAGGGTTGGTGTTCTGGCTTACCCGGTGCATGCCTCGAAGAATGCCATCAACATCGACGTTCTCAGGTTCAGCAGGCTGAACGTAGGGCTCGTTGTAAACAGTTAGGTAGTAAACAACGTTTGGATCTGGGTGGTTTCCGCCATACATGCGTTCAATACCGGCACGAATAATGTGACCGATTTCATATGAGTAGGCAGGGTCATAAGTAATAACTGCGGTGTTGGTTGCAGCGATAATCGGCGAGTGACCGTCTGCGTGCTGCAGACCTTCACCAGTCAAAGTGGTGCGACCTGCAGTAGCGCCAATCATGAAGCCACGCGAAAGCTGATCGGT
>JBDLVP010000040.1:0-7934 GCA_039804705.1 Actinomycetota bacterium | reverse complement strand
TTCCGTCGGTTACTACGGTCTCAACCTTGTCAGCACCAACTGCAACTGGAGAAACAGCGATGTAAGGGGTGCCGTCGTCTAGCTTCTTGTCGGTAGTTACCTTCTCGCCCTTGAAGAGCTTGGTAAGTACGTCAACAGCTGCAGCAACCTCTAGGTTGAATGGCTTGTAAACGGTAGCGGTCTGCTTGCCTAGAAGCACGTTCTGTAGACCAGCTACTGATGCGTCCTGACCTGATACAGGAACGGTTAGGCCGTTCTTGTCTAGGATCTGGATGATTGCAGCAGCGTTGTTGTCGTTTGGAGCTAGAACTGCGTCAACCTTGCCACCAACAGCGGTGAAAGCCTGCTCGAATAGGGTTCCAGCCTTAGCGCCATCCCAAGTTCCGTCCATGGTGAACGCAGCCTTGGCACCTGCAGCGTCAAGAACAGCCTTGGCACCGTCAAAGAACATCTTTGCGTTACCGTCGGTTGGGTCTCCAGCTGAGTAGATGATGCTTGCAGTGGTGATGTCCTTGCCGGCAGCCTTTAGGCCGTCAACAATCATCTGTCCTTCGAGAGCACCAACAGTGGTGTTGTCGAATGATACGTAGTAGTCAGCTCCGCTGATTGGGCGGTCGTAAGCGATAACTGGCACGCCAGCCTTCTTAGCCTTTGCTGCAACTGCGATACCAGCACCCTGGAAGTCAACTAGCAACATAACGCCGCAGCCCTTTGAAAGCTGTGCGTCTGCGATGGTTGAGTACTTTGATGCGTCGCTCTGTGCGTTCTGGATGTCAGGAGTGTAACCAGCAGCCTTGAGGCCTTTCTCAAGTGCTGGACGGTCTCCGGCTTCCCAACGAGTTCCGCTGTCGGCGTCTGGCAAGATTACACATGCGCGGGTTGAGCTAAGTGCGGTACCTGAACAACCGGTAAGTGCCATAGCTGAAACTGCGGCGATTGCTGCCATTGAGATCAATGAAGTCTTCTTCATTTCTCTCCCTTCTTAGTTTCTTGTTGTGGGTTTGTCTGATTTCTCAGACTTAACTCATTTGCGAGTTGTTGATTATGTTGCCACAGTAAACAAACTCATTCAATTCGAAACGGCTGTTTTTGTCTAACGAATTGATTACGAATCTTTACGGTGTGTTTTGTGAAGGCTTTAGCGGGCTCCCATGAGGTGCTCCAACGCAAGCTGGTTTAGCTTTACAAAGTTGAATCCCTTGCCATCGAAGTAAGCGTTTGCGTCGAAGTCTTCATAGGCTGAGCGATCAGCAATTAGGTCTTCATAGCTTTCACCAGCATTCAAAGTCGGAACGTTTACTTCGTCAACTCGAGCATCAAGCAGAGCCTGCTTTACGGCTGGGTCTGCATTGAATGCAGCGGCACGCTCTTTCAAAAGCAGGTAGGTGCGAATGTTTGCTGCGGCCGATTCCCAAACGCCTGGAACGTCTTCGGTGCGGCTTGGCTTGTAGTCAAAGTGGCGAGGGCCGTTGTAGCTGCGAGTTCCGTTAGGGCCACCGAATTCCAGCAAGTTCACAAGTGAGAACGCGTTGAAAATGTCGCCGTGGCCAAACACTAGGTCTTGGTCGTACTTGATTCCGCGCTGGCCGTTTAGGTCAATGTGGAATAGCTTGCCGTGCTCGATAGCCTGAGCAATACCGGCGGTGAAGTTCAATCCAGCCATTTGCTCGTGACCGGTTTCTGGGTTCAAGCCAACCAACTCTGGGTGATCCAAAGTGTTGATAAATGCCATGGCGTGGCCAACAGTCGGAAGCAAAATGTCGCCGCGAGGCTCGTTCGGCTTTGGCTCCAGTGCGAACTTCAAGCCAAGTCCCTTGTCGATGCTGTACTGAGTTAGAACGTTCAGCGCTTCGCGATAACGGCCAATTGCCCCGCGAACATCTTTAGCTGAATCATATTCAGCACCTTCACGGCCACCCCACATAACAAAGGTTTCTGCGCCTAGCTCGGATGCGAGTTCAAGGTTGCGAAGGGTCTTGCGCAAAGCGAAGCGACGCACGCCGCGGTCATTGCTGGTGAACGCGCCATCTTTGAACACTGGGTGGCTAAACAGGTTGGTTGTAACCATTGGAACTTTGAGGCCGAACTGCGCCGTTGCAGCCTTCAAGATTTCGATGCGGGCTTGGCGCTCAGCATCGGTTGCTTCAAATTCAAATAGGTCGTTGTCGTGAAGCGTTAGGCCATAGGCGCCAACCTTGGCGAGGTTTTCAACAATCTCAACAACGTCAAGATTGCGACGGGTAGCTGAACCGAATGGGTCCTGGGCATTCCATCCGACGGTCCAGAGGCCGAATGTGAATTTGTCTTCGGGTTTTGCGATTACTGACATTCGAAATATCTTTCTTTAGTTTGTTGTCTGTGGCGACAATCTAACTCTTAAACTCCTAAGATTGTCAAATAAGCGCGATAACATTTCGTGTCGCAAACTTTAGATGGAGTTCGAAATATGGTGCGCAAGCCAGCCACCGACCAACAGTCAATCGGTCGAAACCGTGAAGCCGTTAGACAGCACAACCTTTCGGCCGTGCTTCGCCTAGTGCATCAACACGGCGAGATTTCGAGATCGCAAATTACTCAAATCACGGGCCTAAACCGTTCTACGATTTCTGACCTCGTTGAAGAGCTGGCAAATCTTGGTTTAGTTAGTGAAAACGAGTCGACTACTCGCGAAGGTATTGGCCGCCCGAGTTTGTTGGTTACAGGTTCAGAAAATGTAGTGGCATTCTCGGTTCACCCAGAACTTGATTTCTTGGCTGTAGCAGCTGTGTCACTTGCCGGAAAGCTTCTTCTTGAAGAACGCGTGGCCTTTCAGCCTGGTACCTCGGCTCAAGTTGTCGTTCGTGAAGCTGCTCGCTTGATTCAAAAGTTGAAGGGTGCTTTGGGAAAAGACCTCAAAATCGTAGGCGTTGGCGTTGCAATTCCTGGTCAGGTGCGCCTCGAAGACGGTGTGGTGCGCTTAGCACCTCACCTCGGTTGGGTTGAAGTTCCGTTCGCAAAAATGCTCGAGCAGCTTGTGAACTTGCCAGTATTCCTCGATAACGATGCATCTCTTGGTTGCATGGCTGAACGACTTTACGGGGCAGCTCGAAACTTTGACGATGTGATCTACCTGTTTGGCGGTTCAGGTATCGGTGGTGGTGTTGTAACAGCTGGTGTGCAGCTTCGTGGCTCAACCGGCTATGCCTGCGAGCTTGGGCACGTGAGAGTTTCTGACTTCGCTGGCAGCGACTACTCGGGGCTTCAGGGAACTGTTGAATCGTTAGTTCGCCGCGAAGACCTAGTCAAAGCGCTGAAGCTAAAAACCGTGGATGACTCAACTCTTGAAAATGCCCTTTTGGCAAACCGCAGTGCATCAGTCAAAGCTCTAGTTGAGCAACAAATTGATGTTCTAGGTGCGGCACTTGCGAACTATGTCAACATTTTCAACCCGCAGGTAATTGTTCTTGCTGGCTTTTTGTCGATGCTGTTCTATTACGACCAAGAGCGCATGTTGCTCGCACTTCGCCAGGGCTCGCTGGCAGCCTCACGCGAGGGAGTAATTGTTAGAAATGCAGAGTTAGGCAAGAACCTGCTTTTAGTGGCGGCAGCCGAGCTTCCGTTTTCAGCCCTTATTCAGGCACCGGCAACTTACCTTTTGTAGTAATTCAAATTCGACCGACAAGGATGTCATGTCAAACCAACTACTCGTCGCAGGCGTAGATTCTTCTACTCAATCTTGCAAAGTATTAATTCGCGATGTTGCCACTGGCCGCATTGTTCGCCAGGGAAGCGCTAAGCATCGTGGTGGTACCGAGGTAGACCCAGAGCACTGGTGGGTCGCGCTAAACGAAGCAATCGAAGCAGCTGGCGGTCTGGCCGATGTTGCTGCGATTTCGGTCGGAGGCCAACAGCACGGAATGGTGGTTCTCGATTCTGAGGGGCGCGTTATTCGTGACGCGTTGTTATGGAACGATACCCGAAGCGCAACTTCAGCAAACGATTTGACTGCTGAATTTGGCGCTGACTTTTTTGCCGAAAATACGGGCTCGGTTCCGGTGGCATCTTTCACTATTACCAAACTGCGCTGGCTGCGCGACAACGAACCAGAAAATGCTGCAAAGGTAGCCGCTGTAGCACTGCCTCACGACTGGCTAAGTTGGCGTTTACTTGGCTTCGGACCAAATGGCGAAAGCGAACTAGGTGCTGACTTTGAGGCGCTGGCAACCGACAGATCTGACGCTTCTGGCACCGGGTATTTCAATTCTCGAACTAACCACTACGAAGTCGAGCTTTTCGAAGCAGCACTTGGCAAAGCCGCCAAGTTGCCAAAAGTTCTTGGTGCTTCAGAGATCTACGGCAAGACAAAATCGGGCTTGGTCGTTGCTGCTGGTGGCGGCGATAACGCAATGGCCGCCTTCGGTTTAGGGGCCTCGGCTGGCGATGCGATTGTTTCAATCGGCACTAGCGGAACCGTGTTCTCGGTTTCTGACACCTCGACCAACGATGCCACCGGTTCAATCGCCGGGTTTTCAGACTGCAGCGGCCGGTTCTTGCCAATTACCGTGACTTTGAATGCCGCCAAGTTGCTCGCGAATGCGGCCAGTTTGTTTGGCGATGACTTCGATGCCATGGGTCAAGCATCCCTTCGGGCCAACAGCGGCAGCGATGGGCTAGTTACCATTCCTTTCTTTGAAGGCGAAAGAACCCCTAATCTTCCTAACGCCAGAGGCTCGTTGCATGGCGTAAACCTTGCCAACTTCAACCGCGACAACATTGCTCGAAGCACAATCGAAGGCATGCTTTGCGGTTTGGAATTCGGTCTTTCGAAACTAAAAGCACTTGGAGTGCCCGTCTCGCGAATCAAGTTAATTGGCGGCGGAGCCCAAAACCCAGCGGTTCAACAAATTGCAGCAAAGGTCTTTGGTGGCAAAATCGAAGTTCCTGAGATTTCGGAGTACGTTGCTCAAGGAGCAACCCGCCAGGCTGCCTGGGCACTTACTGGAACCTTGCCTGACTGGCAGGCCAAAGTCGAAGTTTCGATCGATGGAACCCAGGATTCCCAATTAATTGCCAACTACCGCGCAGCAGTCGAACACGAGTTCCCAGGCGTTCTCAACTAATGAAACACCCAAGTTGGAATACCGAAAGCGTTACCGGTCGCGCCAGAGTTTTTATCGACAATGATTTTGGTGGTGACCCAGATGGCTTGGTGCAGTTAGCCCACCATTTACTTAGCCCGAGTATCGAGGTAGCCGGCATTATCAGTTCTCACCTGCGTGCTGATGACTCATGGAACGAACTCAACGAAACCACCGACTCAGTTGGCGAAGGCGTAAAGCTTGCTGAACAAACTATTGCGTTGTGTGGCCAATCTGGCAATCATCAGGTTTTTGAAGGTTCGAAGGCACCACTGGCAAACACGCTTAATGCGCAGCCAAGCCAAAGTCTAAATGCGCTGATTGCAGAGGCTGAAAAGAACGACAACCGACCTCTTTATTTAGCCTGCGGTGGCAGCCTGACTCAGGCAGCCAGTTTGTTTTTGGCTCGCCCTGATTTAAGTGAAAAAATCACATTGGTTTGGATCGGCGGCATGGAACACGAAGGCCACGCTCAGTTGCCACCTGGGGTAGGCGAACTCGAGTACAACTTCGCTGAAGACCCAATTGCGGTTCAGGTCATCTTCAATAGTTCGAATTACAAGTTCTGGCAGGTTCCGCGAAATGCTTATCGCCAAACTTTGATCTCTAGAGCAGAGCTCGAGCTCAAATTGCAACCTGCGGGTGAGCTGGGTGCCTACCTTTTCGATGCCCTCTCGAAAGTACACGCTGTCGAGAGCTCACGCGGCACCCACATTGGCGAGACCTATGTAATGGGAGACAGCCCGCTGGTCTTGCTAACCGCACTGCAGTCATCGTTTGAGGCCGACCCGAGCAGCAGTCACTATGTTCAAATTGAGCGACCAAGCATCGATGCCAAGGGTCGTTACGGTGCAGCGCGAGGTAAAGGAACCATGCGGGTATACACCGTGCTTGATGTGCGCCTAATGTTCGAAGACTTCTTTGCCAAGCTTTCGTTGCTGAACCGCTAGGGCCCCAGCGCATACCTAAATTCGCATACGTAAGTATGCCGATTAAGTCATAAACTTGAACAATGGTTTGGAACTGGTTACAAGGCATGCGTCGCAAGGCGCCAAAGTTTGAGTTGCCTGAACGCGAAGATCGCTCGCGCAACCAAAACGCCCTTGACCTGAAGCCATTCACCCCGGAACCTCGAGTTTTTCTTGGAAATCTGGCATACCTGCAGCTCTCAAGCTTCGAAATTCTGACCAAGCAGTTGAACTATTCGCCAACTACATTGGCAAAAACTCAGCTTTCAGAGGCAGCTGCAAAGTCTTTCGATAAATACCGCACCATTTCGAGATTGCTTTCTAAAAGCGGTGCCGACATAACCGACGCTATGGACCCATTCGCAGACCGCATCGATGTGTTTCACTCGCGCACTACCGGTGTTGACTGGTACGAAAACGTGCTCAAGGTTTACCTAACCATGGGATTGCTCGATGACTTCTATTCGCGTCTGGCAGTTGGGCTCCCGGTGGCAACACGAGATGTGGTTCAAAAGGCGCTCGCCGATCAGACCATCGATAAGTTCGCAAAACAGGTTCTAAAAGTAGCCATGGATGAAAACCCGCAGTTAGCAGCCAGACTCGCAGTGTGGGGACGCCGCTTGATGGGTGATGTAATTTTGGAGCTTCGCGCCGTGCTAGATAACCAGCAACTTATGGGTATTCGCCAAAAAAACCTCAAGCTCGACGCCGAAGACGAAAAGCGTGTTGCGATTGAGGCTTATGTGGTTCTTGAACCGTTGGTTACTCAACTTATTGGCGCGCACTCACTCCGCATGGATGCCCTGGGTCTTGCAGCCTAAAACCTAAATCCAACCGGAAACAAAAAAGGATGCCGCAAGGGCATCCTTTGTTTGTTTTAAAGCTCTAGTTGGTGACGTAAACGTCTTCTTCGCTTGCCTGCTTGCGAAGTGCAAAACGACTTGGCTTGTGATTCTTGATGAAGTCAGCAGCCTTTTCGTTTAACGCTGGGTTAGCCTTGCGGCTTCGTTCGAAGCGGAACACACCCAAATACATAGCAACTGGCATTGAGAACATGGTGATGATCCAGATCCAAGCCTGGTCATAAGGCATGCCGACCCAGGTCAAAATCGACCAAACCAATGCGCCCCAAACTAGGGCGAGGGAAGCCGGAACGAGTTTTCCGTAGAACTGGCTTTCGCCAATGATGTACGGGGTTACCAACGCGATGATTACCGCGTAAACAACAAGAAATGCGATTTCCATTAGGCGATGAATCCGACTCGACGAACTTCTTCTGCACCAATCTCGACATAGGCGAGGGCGTCGGCAGGAACCATGTAGACGCGACCTTTTTCGTCGGCTAGCTTCAATACCTTGACTGAAGCATCGAGAGCTTCGGCAACTGCCTGCTCTATATCTTTCAGGCTTTCGCTGCTTTCGAAACTAATTTCACGGCTCGACTGGCGAATTCCAATTTTGATTTCCAAGGTGGTGGCCTTTCTGTTCTATTGACTAGATTACGCCAGATTTTCTAGAACAAATTTCGCGTTGTGGCGCGGTTTTTGTCACATACAGAAACAAACTTAGGGCTTTCAAAAATTGCCCATATGGTTGAACCCAATCGCCGAAGCATTTGCAGGCGGTGACGACCAAAAGGAGAAACCATGTCAGTACTAAAAGAGGTCTTGGCGACAAACGACGCCTATGCCGAATCATTCGGTGCGAAATCTGAACTCGCACTTCCACCAGCTCGCGGCTTTGCAATTCTTACCTGCATGGATGCCCGCCTGGATCCAGCAAAATATGCGGGGCTAAGCGAAGGTGACGCACACGTTATTCGTAACGCAGGCGGACGCGCATCTGACGA
>JBDLVP010000039.1:0-3359 GCA_039804705.1 Actinomycetota bacterium | reverse complement strand
CGCTCTTTACTGGCTAGGAGTTGGCGCACAGCCAACCGAGCAGGTAGCAGCACTTCTAAAGCTCACCGGTGACTTCCAGAAGTCAAAGGGCGACAAGAACGCAAAGAACGTTGTAAAACTTGCTGAGCCTAAGCCTGAATTCAAGGTTGACGCTAACAAGAAGGTTGTTCTCAAGCCAAAGGCTGAGATCAAGGTTGAGGCTCCAAAGGCAGAGGTAGTCGAAGAGGCTGCTGCTGAAGTTGAGGCTCCAGCTGCTGAGGTTGCAGAGGCTGAAGAGCAGGCTGCAGTTGAGGCTGTAGAGGTTGAAGAAGCTGCTGCTGAAGCAGTTGAAGACGCAACCGAAGCCGCTGAAGAAACCCCAGAGGCTTAATAATCGTGCTAGCTGCTGCGCTCGAACACTTGGTCAAGGGCATAGTCGATCATCCAGACGACGCCACTGTGACTGCACGTTCAACATCTCGCGGAGACCTTCTCGAGATTCACGTGCACCCTGAAGATTTAGGGCGAGTGATCGGGCGCAACGGCCGCACAGCAACAGCATTGCGCACAGTCGTCAAGGCACTAGCCGACGGCAAAAAGGTGCGCGTAGACGTGGTCGAGAACGATTTCTAGTCAGACCCAGCTCCGGGTTGGTCGCTTGCTCAAAGCACATGGCCTAAAGGGAGCAATCAAGTTAGAGCTTTACACCGATAGCCCAAATGAACGTTTCGTTCCAGGCGCAGTGTTCGAACTTCAGGTTCCAGATTCATCACCTTGGTTTGGTAAAACCGTAACCGTTTCTGAACTTCGCTGGTACAACCAGTCTGCGGTCTTGTTTTTGAAAGACATCAACGACCGCGACCAGGCAGAATCACTCATCAAAGCAATCTTGCTGGTAAACCAAGACACCAGTGTTTTGCCTACCGAATCAGATGCCTGGTACGACCATCAGTTGGTCGGCCTGAAGGTAATGCGCGATGGTGCCCAAATCGGTGCGGTCAAGGCCGTAGAGCACTTGCCAGCCCAAGACCTACTGCTGATTGAAAGCAATGGCAAAGACGTAATGGTTCCTTTTGTGAAAGCAATTGTTCCGGCAGTTGACATCAATGCCGGCACCTTGACAGTTACCCCGCCAATCGGTTTGTTCGAAGAAATTTTGCCTGAGTTGGCAACACCTGAACCTGCATCTGCCGCTGAAACTTCAGCTGAAAGTGCTGCAAAGTCAGCTGCCGAAGAAACCAACGAATCGGCCTAAAAATGCGCATTGACGCCATTTCGATTTTCCCTGATTATTTTCAGGCGCTAGATCTTTCACTCTTAGGTAAAGCTCGCGACAAAGGTTTGATTGCTTTCGCAGCGACCAATCTTCGCGACTTCACCACCGACAAGCACAAAACTGTCGATGACACCCCTTATGGCGGCGGAGCGGGAATGCTCATGAAGCCGGAGCCTTGGGGTCAGGCTCTAGATAAAGTTCTCGCCGACTCTGAAGGCGCAACGATTATTTTCACTTCACCTGCCGGAGAAGTCTTCAAACAAGCTACCGCACAAGAACTTGCTCACGAAAAGCACTTGGTTTTTGCATGTGGGCGTTACGAGGGAATCGATCAGCGAGTAGTTGAATACGCCAAGACCAAAGCAAATGTTCGACTTATCAGCATTGGTGATTATGTCTTGAACGGCGGCGAAGTAGCTGCAATTGCCATGATTGAGGCAATTGCTCGCTTGATTCCAGGTGTAATTGGCAACGCAGAGAGCTTAGTTGAAGAATCACACAGCGAAGGTTTGCTCGAATACCCGAGCTATACCAAGCCAGCAAACTGGAACGGTTTCGAAGTTCCCGAGGTTCTGTTGAGCGGCAATCACGCGGCCATTGCCGCTTGGCGCCACGAGCAGCAAGTTGCTAGAACCAAAGCGGTTCGCCCTGATTTGCTCCCGGAATAGGTTGTTTGTAGGCAACTAAAGTTGCTAAGATTGAACCTTGTGTTCGTTGCCCGAACGCTCTGCCACAGGGGAGCATGGGCGAATACAAATTTCCTTTCAAATTTATTTTGTCGAAGACCTGTGCGCCGAGACAGAGAGTGATGAATCATGCAGATTCTTGACGTAGTAGACGCAGCTAGCCTGCGCGAGGTTCCTGAGTTCCGTGCCGGCGACACCGTTGCTGTTCACGTAAACATTGTTGAAGGTAACCGCAGCCGTATCCAGGTTTTCCAGGGTGTAGTAATCCGCCGCCACAGCGCTGGTGTTCGCGAGACTTTCACCGTTCGTAAGATTGCTTACCAGGTTGGTGTTGAGCGTACTTTCCCAGTTCACTCACCAGTGATCGACCACATCGACGTAATCTCTCGCGGTGACGTTCGCCGCGCGAAGCTTTACTACCTACGCGACTTGCGTGGTAAGAAGGCAAAGATCCGCGAAAAGCGCGACAACGTCTAAGCAAACGTTCAGGCTTCACGCCTAAACTAATTTTTATGACTGACTCCGGACTCCCATCTACCGAAAAAACGGCAGAAGGGGTCCGGATTCGTCGTTCCGGGGGTAAGAAGACTCCGCGTCATCCGGTGATTGCATTCTTGCTCGATGTCATCGGTGTTATCGGGTTCGCACTAGTTCTTTCATTGCTCATCAAGGGCTTTGTGGTTCGTTCGTTCTTTATTCCTTCGGAATCAATGCAAACCACGCTGATGGTCAATGACCGAATTGTAGTTAGCGAGTTTTACCCAAACCTGATTCCGATTTCCCGCGGCGACATTGTGGTTTTCAAAGACCCGGGTGGCTGGCTTTCGCCATCAACCGCCGAAGAAGTTCCATGGCTTCAGCAGTCTTGGGATTGGGTGCTTGGCGCGTTCGGCATTACTGCTCCAGATAGCGACAACCACCTGGTCAAGCGAGTAATTGGAATTCCTGGCGACCACATTGTTTGCTGTGATGCTCAAAACCGACTTTCTATCAACGGAAAAGTAATCGACGAGCCTTACGTAAAAGCTGGCGTTCACGCCTCTGACCTGAAGTTCGATGTCACTGTTCCAGCTAATTCCTATTGGGTAATGGGCGATAACCGCTCGAACAGTGCCGACTCGCGTTTTCACACCTCTTTGCCGAGCAAAGGCTTTGTTGGCCGAGAGTTCATAGTCGGTAAGGCTTTTGTTCTCACTTGGCCATTTGATCGATTCACCTGGCTCGACAACTATCAAAATGTCTTCGCAAACGTTCCCAAATCTTGACGTTGAAAAGTCGCTGGCTGATGCAGGCGCAAGATTTGTTTTAGGAATTGATGAAGTTGGCCGAGGCAGTTTGGCCGGGCCAGTGGCTGTTGGCATTGCAGTAGTTGATTTCAAAGACGCCAAAATTCTTGAGCCGTGGCCTTCAAAACTAAA
>JBDLVP010000038.1:0-4207 GCA_039804705.1 Actinomycetota bacterium | reverse complement strand
ACGAAATCCGAAGCGTTTTGCTGACAAACGCTTCGGATTTCGCACGTTCGCAGGCGTTTGACTTAGCGGTTTTTAGTGCCACTTGGCTATACTTTTCAGAGCGTCATACAACGGAGTCGGTCGCTTATCTCACCCGCGTTTTTTATTCGCGACCCGTTACCAACAACTTTTAGGAGTTTCGACATGACCGCAAGCCACGGCTCGCCAGTAGTCACCCTAACCCCTGCTCCGACGCTTGACCGCACCTACTTTGTGCACGATCTAATTTCTGGCGGAGTAAACCGAGCTGACGGCGTTGGCGAAGAACTTGCTGGCAAAGGCATCAACGTAAGCCGCGGGCTGAACCTAGCTGGCATGAGCGCACCTGGAGTTGTGCCAATCGGCAACATGGACCCATCGGTTCTTGAGCGCACCGGTTCTGCAGATTTCTTGGTTCCACTTTGGGTTGAGGGAAGCCTTCGCGTTTCAACCACCATCGTTGAGCACAACGGCCCAACCACCAAGGTGAACGAGTCACCTCGCCCACTGAGCGATGAAGACTGGGCCCACGTAATTGAGCTAACCGAAAAGACCGTTCTTGAGAACAAGGCGCAGTGGCTTGTAATTGCTGGCGCGCTTCCTGCTTTGAAGTCAACCGGCGAGTTCGTTGACCTAACCCCAATTTTTGACCGCATGGATGCCCTAGGTGTTCGCATTGCAATCGACACCAGCGGTTCACCTTTGAACACCTGGGCTCGCTCGGGTCGCCCAGCAATCATCAAGCCAAACGCTGAAGAACTAGCAACTGCCGTGGGCCGAACTCTTCACACGCTTGGCGACGTAATCGATGCAGCTAAAGAACTTTGCGATCACGGAATTCAGGCCGTGCTTGCAAGCCTTGGCTCAGATGGCATGATCGCAGTTACCGCTAAAGGCTTTGTATCTTCTCGCACCAACCCAGTGAAAGTAATCAACACCGTTGGTGCTGGCGATGCTTCACTAGCAGGTTTCTTGTCAGCAGTTGCCGGCCAGCCAGCAGGCGATGGCCCAGAGCACTACGGTGTTGGTTTCGACCTTCGCAAGGGTGTTGCCACCGCAGTTCAGTGGGGTGCTGTTGCAGTTACCACTCCAACCTCGGGCCTTGACAACGTTGACCACTTGCCAGAATCATTCGTGAACGAAAACCCAGATCGTTCGAAGCCACTCGACGAGCCAGCAATCGCTCAGTAGTTTTCAAATGAAAATGCCACCCGGTTGGGTGGCATTTTTATTTACGGGAGTTTTAGCGTGACACTCGAGTTTCAATCACGCGTGAGCCTTCGAGCAAGCTATCGAGCACAAAGGTTTGAATAACCAGCTCATCGCCATCAACTTGAATGCCTCTCGCAAGGGGCCCCTCAGTGATCTGAGTTAGAACGAAAACAAACCTGTCGCCCGCTGCAAGTTCATTGAGTTCGAATTTGTGCTCAAGCTCACTGCCGGCAGTTATCGCACGCTCAAGCTCATCGGGGGTTTGTGGCCAAAGGCGCGCTTGCATGAATCCGCCAAGCACCTGAACGGCGCATGCTGTGACTACTCCCTCAGGGTTCCCTCCCATGCCAAGCAATAAGTCGACTCCAGAGTTAGGAGTGGCCGCGGCAACAGCCATGGCCACATCGCCTTCTTCAAAACGCACCCAGTTTGCTCCGGTAGCTTTCACGCGTTCAATTAGCTCGAAGTTGCGTGGCTTGTTAATGATTGCCACGTTTACTTGGCCCACGTTTTTGTTGAGCGCCTTGGCAAGAAGATCAATGTTTTTCTCTGGCTCATAGTCGAGATCAAGCAATCCTCGAGCTGCCGGGCCGGCCACTATCTTGGCCATGTAGTAAACCTCAGGGTCGGCCATCATGCCGCCACGAGGTGCTGCTGCCATTACTGAAACCGCACCTGGTGTTCCTGCTGCTGCGAGAGCTGTGCCGTCAATTGGGTCAACCGCGATGTCCCAGTCAGTTGAGTTTTCAGGGCCAATTACCTCACCGTTGTAGAGCATTGGCGCTTCATCTTTTTCGCCTTCACCAATCACAACTACCCCACCGAATTCAGCGGTTCGCAGGCTAGCTCGCATGGCGTCGACGGCTGCGCCATCCACTGCGTTTTTATCACCAGCGCCAACTAGGTGCCATGAGCCAGCTGCAGCGGCAACACAGGCCTTAAAAATATCGCGAGTTGGTTGGCTAAGTTCGAGCGCAGACATCAAATTCCTAACGGGTATCTTGCTAACATCTTAGGTAGGTCGGCATTGTTCGGCTTTCTTGAGACCACGCCCTATTAGGAGCAGTTATGCCTGTTGCATCACCAGACCAATACCTTGAAATGCTTGACCGTGCCAAGAAGAACGGTTTCGCTTACCCAGCGATCAACGTATCAAGCTCACAGACTCTAAACGCAGCCCTCGCAGGTTTGCAAGAAGCCGGCTCAGACGGCATTATTCAGGTGACCACTGGTGGTGGCGACTACTGGTCTGGCCCAACCATCAAGAACATGGCGGCCGGAGCAGCAGCCATGGCAGCATTCGCACGCGAGGCAGCAAAGAACTACGGCATCACCGTTGCTCTTCACACTGACCACTGCGCTAAAGACCAGCTCGACAAGTTTGTTCGCCCACTTATCGCAATTTCACAAGACCGCGTAAAGAACGGCCAAGACCCACTATTCAACTCACACATGTGGGACGGCTCAGCTGTTCCTATGGGCGAGAACCTAGAGATCGCTAAAGAAATGCTCAAGCTAACCCGCGGAATCGGTGCAGTTCTTGAGATCGAAGTTGGCGTTGTTGGTGGCGAAGAAGACGGCGTTGAGGCTAAGCACGACGCACACCTTTACACCACTCCAGAAGATGGTCTAATGACCGCCGAGGCGCTTGGTCTTGGCGAAAACGGCCGTTACATGGTTGCACTTACCTTCGGTAACGTTCACGGCGTCTACAAGCCTGGAAACGTTGTTTTGAAGCCAGAACTTCTTGGCGAAATTCAGGCAGCTGTTGGCGCTAAATACGGCAAAGACAAGCCTTTCGACCTAGTGTTCCACGGTGGCTCAGGCTCAACTCCAGAAGAAATCGCATTGGCTGTTAGCCACGGTGTTATCAAGATGAACATTGACACTGACCTTCAGTACGCATTCACCCGCCCAATCGCAGCTCACATGTTCACCAACTACGACGGTGTTCTAAAGGTCGACGGCGAAGTTGGCAACAAGAAGGCATATGACCCACGCGCATGGGGCAAGCTCGGCGAGGCTGGCATGTCAGCTCGTGTTGTTGAAGCGGCTCAAGAACTTGGTTCAGCCGGCAAGTCAATGTCTTTGTAATTTTCAGAGATGCAAAAAACCCGCCCAGTTGGGCGGGTTTTTTATTGCCTGCTTTTTACTGACGTTTGTTCTTGTTGCTGGTGTCTACGCCAGATGCCTTTAGGTCTTTACGAAGTTCACGAGGCAGCGAGAATTGAATGTCTTCTTCGGCGGTGGTGATGTTTCGAACATCGCCGTAGCCGCGCCGGGCTAGATCTTCAAGCACTTCGTCAACGAGAACTTCAGGAACCGAGGCGCCAGATGAAACACCCACGGTGCAAATTTCATCGGTGAACCACTCATCTTGAATTTCGCTTGCAAAGTCGACTCGGTAAGAAGCTTTGGCTCCGGCTTCGAGGGCCACTTCAACCAGACGCACGGTGTTCGACGAGTTCGCTGAACCAACCACGATAACCAAGTCACTTGCTGCACCAACTTTTTTGATGGCAACCTGGCGGTTCTGAGTGGCATAGCAAATGTCATCGCTCGGTGGGTTTTGCAAGGTTGGGTATTTCTCGCGAATCTGCAAAACGGTATTCATGGTTTCATCAACCGAGAGCGTAGTTTGACTTAGCCAAATGACTTTCTCAGGGTCGCGAATGGTTGCGTTGGCAACGTCTTCGGCACTATCGACCACTTGCACGCTATTTGGCGCTTCGCCGGCAGTGCCCTCAACCTCTTCGTGACCGTGATGCCCAATTAGCAAAATGTCGTAATCTTCGTTGGCAAATCGCTGAACTTCTCGGTGAACTTTGGTAACCAGCGGGCAGGTGGCATCAATGGTTTGCAAACCGCGGTCTTCGGCAGCTTTCACAACAGCTGGCGATACACCGTGAGCAGAAAAAACTAGGATGCTTCCGGTTGGCACCTCATCGACCTCGTCAACGAAAATGGCTCCGCGTTT
>JBDLVP010000037.1:0-9208 GCA_039804705.1 Actinomycetota bacterium | reverse complement strand
CGCGCTGGTGTTGGTCTAGACAACGTTGACATCAAGGCAGCTACTAAGGCTGGTGTGATGGTTGTGAACGCTCCAACCTCAAACATCATTTCGGCAGCAGAGTTGGCAATTGGCCACCTGTTCGCCCTGGCTCGTTTCATTCCAGATGCCAACTCAAGCTTGAAGGCTGGCGAATGGAAGCGCAGCAAGTACACCGGTGTTGAGTTCTTCGAGAAGACGATCGGAATCGTAGGCCTTGGTCGCATTGGAGCTTTAGTTGCACAGCGTCTTGCCGGCTTTGGCGTAAACCTGATCGGTTATGACCCATATGTGACCCCAGCTCGTGCCGAGCAAATTGGCGTAAAGCTAGCCACCCTTGAAGAAGTTATGAAGCAGTCAGACTTCATTACCATTCACATTCCAAAGACCCCCGAGACCACGGGTTTGATCGGCGCCAAAGAATTCAAAATGGCAAAGCCAAACCTTCGCATTGTGAACTGCTCACGCGGTGGAATCATTGACGAGACCGCGCTTTACGAAGCACTAAAGAGCAACCAGATTGCCGGTGCTGGTCTAGACGTATTCGTTCAAGAGCCGCCAAAGGGCAACCCGCTTTTGACCCTCGAGAACATTGTGGTCACCCCACACCTTGGTGCTTCAACCGATGAAGCTCAAGAAAAAGCGGGTATTTCGGTAGCGAAGTCGGTTCGACTTGCTCTTGCAGGTGACTTGGTTCCAGATGCAGTGAACGTTGCTGGCGGAAATATTGATGCCAGCGTGAAGCCTGGAATCAACCTCATGGAAAACATGGGCCAGGTCTTGTTCGGCCTTTCAGGCGGAAACGTTACCGCGCTTGAGGTTGAGGTTCGTGGCGAGATCGCTGCTCACGACGTAAGCGTCTTGAAGCTTGCGGGTCTAAAGGGCTTCTATCAGAACGCAGTAACCGAGCAGGTTTCTTATGTGAATGCACCACTTCTTGCTGAGCAGCGCGGGGTAGATGTAAAGCTAGTTGTTGACTCTCACAGCGACGAGTACCGCAACGTAACCAGCATTAAGGCAACCTTGGCCGATGGCACTACGGCTAGTGTTTCAGGAACTGTGATTGGTCCGAAGCTAGTTCAAAAGATCACCAGCATCAACGGTTACGACGTTGACCTAGGCCTAGCTGAGCACATGGTTCAAATGGTTTACACCGACCGCCCAGGCATTGTGGCGATCTATGGCAAGGCGTTTGCCGAGGCCGGAATCAACATTGCAGCAATGCAGATTGCCCGCGAGCAAAAAGGCGGAAAAGCCCTTTCGGTTATTACCGTTGACAGCAAAGTCGCTCCAGAGGTTCTAGAGAACGTTCGCCAGGCAATCGAAGCCGATGAACTTCGCGCGATTGACATCACCATCGCCTAATTCGCACCTTCAGAATATTCCCGCTCATTTATGGGCGGGAATGTTCGTTTAAATATCGCCTCTAGCCTAAAAATTCGTTCTAGCGAAACTAACAAACATGGTGCTAACCCCACATTTACACTAAGAATCAGTGAATTTCATCTGCGCTCGGGGGAACTGCAGGTGCCGTTATTCGTTTTGTTGAGGAGTTAGCCGAGTGGCCCGCAAAAGCGACAAGTATGGCTTCAAGTTCAAAGAGCTAGCCACAATTCTTGAAGGCGAAACAGCTAAAAAGCAAAAAGAACAGCTGAAAAAGAGTAAGACCGGCCCAGTAAAGCGTCTGATTTCTAAAATCATTTCAAAATAGTTTGCAGCTCGAATCTTCGCTCTAACGAACAGCATTAGTCTTGCTGGGCAATCTGATGGCAGTCTATACATATGGTCATAAAACGCAAAGTACTTATTGTTGAAGACGACAATATGCTTCGCAACCTATTGGCATTGAAACTAACAACAGACGGTTTCGAGGTGTCGAGTGCTGCTAATGCCAAAACAGCAATCACCGAAGCAAATGACTTCGACCCTGATATTGCTCTTCTTGATATTGACTTAGGTGCCGGCCCAAATGGAATCGACCTCGCTCAACATTTGTCTAAGAATTTTCCTGGTTTAGCAGTTATTTTTCTCACAAATGTTCCGGAGCCAAAAGTCGTTGCCAGAGAAAGTCGAAGCATTCCTAAAGGCGCGGCTTATCTCGTCAAACACCGCCTAGCCGACACTAATATTCTGAATGAAGCCATTGAGGCCGCTATTCGTGATCGAGTACCTGCACTTTTCAGAAATGACAAAGACTCGAATCACCCGCTTTCGGCACTTTCAAAAACTCAGCTTGCTGTGGTTCGCCAGATTGCAATTGGCCTAACTAATGCGCAAATTGCCGAGCACCGGGGCACAACAATTCGATCAGTTGAACTATTGATTCGCAGAACCGTTGAAACTCTTGGCCTAGCAAACGACGGGGATTCAAAAAACTTTCGCGTGATGTTGGCAAGGGAGTACATCAAGGTCGCCGGAGTTCCAGAGAACGACGTTAATTAATGCCTGACGAATCCCAAGTTAAATTCTTGCAGCGCTTAGGTGCTCGAGAGATTTGGGGAAGTTCATTCTTTTGGTTCACGGCTGGCGGTTATGCAATAGCGGCATTTGCCTACGATGCCATTAGAACGGGTAATTTCGATCTCAACTGGGCCGCCATTGCGCTTGGAACGTTCCTTGAAGTTGTGCTTTTGGCTTGGTTGCTCATCAAACTGTTTCCCAGCACAGTGTGGGGAACAGCCATCTCACTGGTCTTCAACCTAGCAGTTGTCTTTTTGTTGGGTGCCATCAAAAATGTGTCAGTTGCTCTAATAGCTCAAGTACTAAAGCTGGATTCCAACATTGACTGGGGCTTGCGTTTTTGGGGCGGTGGCTTGCTCTCGCTGAGCCTGTTGGTGTTCTTTGTGATGACACTTGGTTCCTGGGTTGAGCACAAAGCTGTTATGACCAAACTCGAACTCATGCGTGCCGGGCTAGATGTTCAGCGTGGCAACGCAACCTCGGTAGTTGCTGAAACCGAAGCTCGTTTAACTCAAGAAGCCACGGCAACGATTTTTCCGGTGTTGTCACAAATCAAAACTTTGCTCTCAAAAAAAGACTTCTGTTTTGCAGGCGATTGAAATTCTTAAAGACACCATTGAAAACAAAGTCAGGCCCTTGAGCCAAGATTTTCATCAGAGGGCCATCACTCTGGGATCAACGTCAATTTTCGACGCCAATGTCAACCTCAAAGTCTCTAGGTTCCCTCGCACCTTTGTTCTGAGCAAGAGCATTATGCCGCTTTCGAATTTGCTTGGCATGGTGGCTGCTATTGGCTCAGTTGCCTATATGTTGCAAGGAGGTGCCGCTGGGTGGTCGGCATTCGCCGTGTCGATTCCAACTCTTGTTGTCTTTGGGTCAGCTAAGTTGCTAACTTCCAAGCTAAAGCCAACGTCAGCTTGGCTAAATACTTCGGTACTTTTACTGTTATCGCTAGCGGCTGCCTATCTTGACTTATTGGCTTTACGACTACTGAGCCCTAACTACCAGCACGAGGATCTGATGGATGTCACAGTTTTTGCCTCGGCAGTCTTGATGGCCTTTGGAACCACCTATTACCGCACCCTTGAGCTGAATCGTTTTGCGATTGAAGCCAGAATGCTGCAGTTGAACCTCGAGCTAAAGCGCGAACTTGCAATGTTCGAGCAGCAGATTGTGGCAACAAGTAAGCGCTGGAGTTACACCCTTCATGGAACCGTGCAAGCGGCTCTTGTGGCAGCCATCACCAGACTCTCAACAGCCGATGAACATTCAACAGAATTGGTGAGCGAAGTGCTCTCTGACCTCGAGCGCATTGAACAAGTAATTCAAAAGCCGGTCAATGCTGAGATCGACATTAATCAAGAGTTAAAAGAACTTGGTTCGAGCTGGAAAAACATTTGCGACATCGAGACCGCGCTCTCAAAGGCGGCCGAAGCTAAATTGAACACTTCGACAACGACGAAGTTTTGCCTAATCGAAATCGCTAAAGAGGCAGTTAGCAACGCATACCGTCACGGTTCCGCTTCAAATGTGTGGATTTCAATTCACGCGAGCGAACATGACTCAATTGAACTAATTGTTAGAAACAACGGCAAGTATCGCGCTAAGAAATCAGCCAAAAAAAGCCTAGGAACCAAGATGCTCGATGAAATGGCAACCGAGTGGTCGATTCGCTACTTGCCAGAAGAAAAGCTAACCCTGCTTCGTGCGCTCGTGCCACTTTCGAAATCTTAAGAGGTTATTCTCGAAGCATGAGCTTTGATTACAAAAATCTTGATTTAGTGATTGACGTTCGCCGTGCCTTCGAATACGAAATCAGGCACATTGAAGGTGCCAAAAACATAAGTTACGAGTTCACCGACTTTGCCCGCGAGGTCGAGAACTTCGACAAAGACGGCCATTACATTGCCTATTGCAACTATGGTGGGCGAGGCGGCAAGGCTGCCGAGCTGATGCGTCAGTTAGGTTTCAAGAACGTAGCTGGCATGGGCATCGAAGACGTGCGCCAAAAGACAGGAAAATCAATTGTCTAATTTGTTCACTCGCCTCACTAGCAAACTGCTCGGGCGGCCATCCAAGGCTCATTTACAAGCGCAATACTGGGATGCCCGCTACAACACCGACGACTTCGTGTGGACGCTAAAACCGAATATGTTTGTGATGGAATTTTGCGAGAAATTCGTGCCAGGAAAAGTGCTCGATGTTGCCGGCGGCGAAGGGCGCAACGCGCTTTGGTTTGCCGAGCGAGGCTGGCAGGCAGAGAACATCGACTTCAGCCAAGTAGGCCTAGATAAATGGCAAAAAGTGGCCGCAGAAAAAGGTTTTGCCGACCGCGCATTTTCAACCTGCGCCAGCGCAACCGATTTCAAAGCCAAGCTGGCTCAGGCTGATCTCGGCGTAATTGCCTACCTGCAGGTTGAGCGCAAAATCATTGATGAAGCAATCAAGAACACCGTTTCGCAGCTAAAGCCAGGGGCTACTTTATTTGGCGTTTGGCACGCGCGCGAGAATTTGAAAGATGGCTTTGGCGGGCCTCAAGACCCAGATGTATTGCCAACCGCTTCTGAACTCAAAGAAATCTGCGCGAAGCTCGGGCTAAATGTTTCGGTGTGCGAAAACCGCGACGGATTAGTTCAAACCAAAGATGGCTACAAGCCGAGCATTGTTGTGGTCCTTGAAGCCCTAGTGCCTAGCAAGTAGGCGAAATTTGCCTAGCTTCAGAGAGTAAAGTTAGAGCAGATAACACTTACGAAAGAGCTACGTAATTGACTCGTGAATACAAATTAGCCGTAATCGGTGGCGATGGCATTGGCCCAGAGGTCACAGCGTTCGCGCTTGAAGCTGTGCGCAAAGTTTCCGCTAATGCTGGGGTAACTTTCAGCACCACCGACTATGACCTTGGCGCGCGCCGCTTTCACGCAACTGGAGAGACTCTTACTGAAGCCGACATGGTTAGCCTCAAGCAGCACGATGCAATTTTGCTAGGTGCAATTGGCGACCCACAGGTTCCATCGGGTGTTCTAGAGCGCGGGCTTTTGCTAAAGCTGCGCTTCGGTTTCAACCACTACATCAACTTGCGCCCATCAAAACTTTTTGGTGGTGTTGAAAGCCCATTGGCAAACCCAGGCGAGGTTGACTTCGTTGTGGTTCGCGAAGGAACCGAAGGCCCATATGTTGGCAACGGCGGTTCAATTCGCGTTGGCACCGAGCACGAGGTTGCTAACGAAGTTAGCGTGAACACCGCGTTTGGTGTTGAGCGCACTGTTCGCTACGCATTCAAGCTTGCCGAAACCCGACCTCGTAAAAAGGTCACCCTGGTTCACAAGCACAACGTTTTGGTTCACGCGGGTTGGCTTTGGCAAAACTTGGTAACCAAGGTTGCAAAGGAATACCCAGAAGTTACCGTTGACTACCTTCACATCGATGCGGCAACTATTTTTATGGTGACCGATCCAGGGCGTTTCGATGTCATCGTCACCGACAACCTGTTTGGTGACATTCTTACCGATCTTGCCGCCGCAATCACTGGCGGAATTGGCTTGGCAGCAAGCGCCAACATTAACCCTGAAGGCGATTTCCCAAGCATGTTTGAACCAGTTCACGGTTCAGCGCCTGACATTGCCGGCAAAAACCTTGCCGACCCAACCGCGGCAATTTTGTCGGGTGCAATGTTGCTTCGCCACCTCGGCCTAAACGTTGAGGCACTTCGAATCGAAGCCGCAGTGGCACAAGATCTAGCAACCCGCAATGGCGCAAAACGCTCAACCGATGAGGTAGCGAAGAGCATCTTCGCAAACCTATAGCACGCAGAAAGTAGCAACCATGTCAGCTGAAAAACTTCAGTGGAACGTTGAACTAAACCAGCACCCACTGCCTGACGCCGCCCGCGAGGCGGTTCTTGATGCACCAGTTTTCGGAACCAAGTTCACCGATCACATGATCACCATCACCTGGAGCAAAGACCAAGGATGGCACGACGCACGCGTTGAACCTTATGGACCAATTTCGATGGACCCATCGGCTGCGGTGTTGCACTATGGCCAAGAGATTTTCGAAGGCATTAAGGCTTACCGCCATCAAGACGGTTCAATCTGGACTTTCCGCCCGAAAGACAACGGCTCACGCCTTCAGAAGTCAGCTTACCGAATGGCTTTGCCTGAGCTTCCAGTTGAGTACTTTGTTGAATCTCTAAAGCAACTAATTGCAGTTGACGGCAAGTGGGTGCCACAGCCGGTAAACGAAAAGACCCTTTACATTCGCCCGTTCGAAATTGCCGCTGAAAGCTTCTTGGGCGTGCGCCCAGCTCAGCGCGCTGAGTACCGCGTGATTGCTAGCCCAGTTGGCCCTTACTTCACCGGAGGCGTAAAGCCAGTAAAGATTTGGATCGCCCTTGAGTCAACCCGTGCCGGCAAATACGGAACCGGTGAGGCCAAGACCGGCGGTAACTACGCAGCCAGCTTGCTAGCTCAGAGTGAGGGTTACGAAAACGGTTGCTCGCAGGTAATGTTCCTCGACGCCGAGACCCAAACCTACATCGAAGAGCTCGGTGGCATGAACTTGTTCTTTGTTTACAAAGACGGTCACGTTGTTACCCCTTCACTTGAAGGAACCATTCTTCGTGGAATCACCCGCGACTCGGTTGTTACCCTAATCAAAGACCGTGGCATCGCAGTTGAAGAGCGTCGCATAACCCTTGAAGAAGTTCGTCAGGGAATCAACGACGGCAGCATTGTTGAAGTATTTGCATGTGGAACCGCAGCGGTTATCACCCCAGTTGGCCAGCTAATCAGCAAGCACGAAACCATTGGTCAAGAAAACCCTGAACCAGGCACACTCACTGTTTCACTTCGCGAAGAACTTACCGGCATTCAGTATGGCGTTGTTGAAGACCGCCACAACTGGATGGTCAAGCTCAGCGACTAACGCTAACTCAAAGGAACCCAAATGCGCATCGCCAGATTTAATCACAACGGCGAAGTTAAGTACGGAGTCTTCGACGAGGGCGAATTGGTGGTGTTCAAAGATCACCCGCTAGCTCATGACTACGAAACCACTGGCGAACGAATAGCATTCGACGAGATTCGTTTTCTAGCGCCAACGTTCCCTAGCAAAATCGTTTGCATCGGCAAGAATTACGCGGCTCATGCGAATGAACTTGGCTTGAGTATTGAGTCTGAACCAACCATTTTCTTCAAGCCGACCAGCGCACTGGTTGGCCCAGGTGAAGCAATTTTGATTCCCCCACAGAGCAATCAAATCGAACTAGAAGCCGAACTCACAATTGTGATTAGCAAGTTCGCCAAGAACATCACAAAAGAACAGGCTCCTGAATATATTTGGGGTTTCACAATTTCGAACGACGTAACCGCTCGTGACCTGCAGTTTTCAGACGATCAGTGGGCACGCTCTAAAGCCTTCGACACCTTCTGCCCAATGGGGCCATGGATTGAAACCGACTTTGTGCCAAACGGCCAGATCATT
This sequence comes from Actinomycetota bacterium, assembly GCA_039804705.1. Classification (GTDB taxonomy): domain Bacteria; phylum Actinomycetota; class Actinomycetes; order Actinomycetales; family Microbacteriaceae; genus Rhodoluna. Next base: position 1,249 of record JBDLVP010000037.1, on the reverse strand, counting down.
TCAAGCACCATCGATGGCATCCAGCACCAAAGCGCAAGCATCGACACCATGCTTCACGACCCATATGAAATCGTGGCATACGTGAGCCAGAACATGACACTCGTTCCAGGCGATGTAATTCTCACCGGAACGCCAGCGGGCATTAGCCGCATTGTCGCCGGCAATACTGTTGAATGCAGCGTTGAGGGCATTGGAACCCTAAGCAACCCAGTTCGCTAACTTCACCGCGGGTAAACTTGAAGCATCATGTCTTCAGTTATCACTGCACCTTTCACTAGCGCTTCGGGCGCCGACGTTCGCGTTCGTTTTTGCCCATCGCCAACCGGCACCCCGCACGTTGGTTTGATTCGCACCGCGCTATTCAACTGGGCTTACGCTCGTCACACCGGCGGCACTTTTGTGTTCCGAATTGAAGACACCGATGCTGAACGCGACAGCGAAGAATCTTATGCAATGATCTTGGATGCCCTGCGGTGGCTTGGACTGAACTGGGATGAAGGCATTGAGGTGGGTGGCCCAAATGAGCCTTACCGCCAGTCAGAGCGCATGCCGATTTACCTCGAGATCGTCGAGAAGCTAAAAGCCTCTGGCCACATTTACGAAAGCTTTCTAACCGGCGAAGAAATAGACGAGCGCAACAAAGCTGCTGGCCGTGCCGTGCAGCTTGGCTACGACAACTCAGAGCGTGATCTCACCGAAGACCAGCGCGCGGCTTATAAGGCTGAGGGCCGCTCACCAGCACTTCGCCTGCGTGTGCCAGACACCGACATTACTTTTACCGACCTAGTTCGCGGCGAAATTACTTTTCCTGCAGGTTCGTTCCCTGACTTCGTTGTGGTTCGACCTAACGGGCAGCCGCTTTACACGTTGGTAAACCCAATTGACGATGCTCTAATGAAGGTCACTCACGTGCTTCGCGGCGAAGACTTGCTGTCATCAACTCCTCGCCAAATCGCTCTCTATAACGCGCTTTACGAGGCTGGCATTGCCGAGTTCATTCCTCAGTTTGGTCACTTGCCTTACGTAATGGGCGAGGGCAATAAGAAGCTTTCAAAGCGCGACCCAGAGTCGAACCTTTTCCACCACCGTGACCGCGGCTTTATTCCTGAAGGCCTTTTGAACTACCTAGCTTTGCTGGGTTGGGGGCTTTCAGCTGACCGCGATGTTTTCAGCTTGGATGAACTCGCCGGCGCTTTCGATGTGAGCAACGTGAACCCTAACCCGGCTCGTTTCGACCTCAAGAAGGCTG
>JBDLVP010000036.1:0-5750 GCA_039804705.1 Actinomycetota bacterium | reverse complement strand
TTCATGCAGGCTAGAAATCAAGCGGCAAAAAATCTCACGACTCTAAATAACATGGATGCCTTCGGTCGCCGCGAGCAAATCAAAGTGGCAGCGGTTGCCGCGATAGCTGCAGCGCTTGGCTATCTGTGGCCAACCGTAGCTTGGTGTGCAACCGGAATTCACGACGCTTATTTCTTGAGCGAGATGGCCTGGCGTTCTTGGCTTGGCACCGGTTACAACCTAGTTTTGGTGCAGCCATGGTTCTTCAGCGCACAGCAGTATTTCGGTGGCCTTGGGTGGCTCGCAGTTTTGCTGGTCTGGAGTTACGGCATTTGGTTGTTGTTCACCCCGAGTGTGCGCGCACTGGGCTACGAACTGCGCTTGTGGGTGGCTTCGTATTTCTTGTATCTAATTCTGGTTTTCTACCCGCAATCGAGCACTTTCAGAATTTTGCTGCCGGTTTTTCCGTTGGCTGCAGCCTTTGCCAATCGAACTAAAGACCTAAGTCGGCTAGCCAAGAGCGTCCTGGTTGTTACCGCAGTGATATTGCAGATGATCTGGCTCTCGGTGACCTGGTTTTATGCCAGCCCCGACTACACGCCACCTTAATGGAAACAAGGTTTACTTGCCGAATACCCAGTATTAAAAATTCGTTCTTCTATGTCGCTGGGGCGTGGGATAATTGAGGTTCGGCACTTTTGTGCCAGTAACACAAGGAGAGAAATTCCATGGCAGCAATGAAGCCACGCACCGGAGACGGACCAATGGAAGCAGAACGCGAACCACGCGGTCTGATCGTTCTTCGTGTTCCACTTGAGGGTGGGGGACGTCTGGTTGTATCTGTAAACGACGACGAAGCTAAGAACCTATACGAGGTTCTTGAGGGAGTCGTTAAGCGCTAAAGCTTAACCAAAAAATGCCGATCAGTGATGATCGGCATTTTTGTTTAAGCAATGCGCGAGGCAATCAGCAGGCCATCGCCAACTGGCGACAAAGCACTTCTGAAGTTGTTGGTTTGAGTGTTGAAGAAACGAATCAAGTCACGGTAGGCAACAGTTGCGTCATCGCGCATTGCAGGGTCAGGAACTCGGTCTCGCCACAGGGCGTGAGCCACAACTAAAACTCCACCTGGGCGAAGCAATCTGGCGGCTTCGCGCAATTGTTCTTCTAGGGTTTCGCGGTCGGCATCTAAGAAAACTAAGTCATAAGCTGCATCGGCCATGTTCGACATGACGTCGATGGCACGGCCCGAGATTACGCGGGTGCGGTTGGTGGCAATGCCAGCTTCGGCAAAAGCAACTTTGGCTGCAGCCTGGTTGTCTGGCTCAACGTCGATGGTTGCCAAAATTGAGTCTTCGCTGGCGCTAAGCAGCCAAAGACCTGAAAGCCCAGTTCCGGTGCCAGCCTCAACGATGGCCTGTGCACCAGCAGCGGCTGCAATCACAGCCAGGTGAGAACCAACCGAAGCGGTAATGCACTCAACACCAAGCTCCTCGGCGCGCATGCGAGCGCGAGTCATTGCCTCGGATTCAACCGCAAATTCTTCAACGAACTTCCAGCTGCTGATTTTGTCGACCATGGGGTACTTTCTGGCACAATTTGGTGCGAATGTGCACTTGCCAAAAGTTTAAGCGTGCTCTTGCTCAATGCCAGTAAGGCGCACGCTTGAAACGAGTAACCTTTAATCATGTTTGGTCTAAGCGGTGAAAAGCTCGTCATCATTTTGGTGTTGGCTGCAATCGTGCTTGGCCCTGAGCGCCTGCCTGGTTATGCCAAGTGGCTTGCTGACTTCGTAAAGAAAGTTCGCCGCTTTGCGCGCGATGCTCGCACCCAGCTTGAGGCCGAATCTGGCGAAGACCTGAGCGAGATCGACTGGCGCAAACTAGACCCTCGCCAATATGACCCTCGTCGAATTATTCGCGATGCTCTGCTCGATGACGACGACAGCGTAGCTCCGGCTGCTGGCGCTGGCCTAAAGCCTCGCGCTGAAGCGTTGGCAGCTGTAGCAGCAGCTGAAACCTCAGCTAAAAAGCAGCCTCGAATCAAGAATGGCGAAAAACCGCCGTTCGATAACGAAGCGACCTAGAGCCTGCGCAAAATCTTGCTGAGCGCAAACATTAATGGCTTCATGCTTTGGTAGTCTTTGGCTCGCAACGGCAGTTTCAATAGGCCATCGGCAATTCCAATTGCGCGTGACTCAACAAAACGAAGTAATCCGTAGTTGCCGTTACGGCGACCCGAACCAGACTGTTTGAAACCACCCATCGGTGAATCCATTGACGCAAAAGTAGCGCGGTAACCCTCGTTGATGTTAACGCTGCCAGCCTGAAGCTGCTTGGCAACAACAAGTGCCTCGGCAACTGGGCCAATCACTGAAGCGTTCAAGCCGTATTCGCTGTCGTTGGCGGCGTTAATTGCGTGCTCAAGAGTTTCATAGCCGTAAACCTGAAGCACTGGGCCAAAAACCTCACCGCGGTTCAGCTTGGCCTCAGCGGGAATCTCGCTGAGTACTGCTGGGGTGTAGGCATAAGGGCCTTGAATGTCATTGTGTTGACCGCCAGCGACCAACTTGGCGCCGAGTGAAACAGCCTCATTCACCATGGTCTGCACGCGCTCTAGCTGCGCCTTCGAGGTGAGGGTTCCTAGATCTTTATCGGCAAGCAATGACTTGCCAACGGCTAGGTTATTTACCTGTGCCGAAAGCTCGTTCAAAAACTCTTGAATCTGCGAGTTGGCAACATAAACTCGCTCGGTTGCAACGCAAAGCTGACCTGCGTTTCCGGTTGCTGCAGCAATTGCCAACGTGGCCGCGCGCTTGAGGTTGGCATTTGGCAGCACGATCATTGGGTTCTTGCCGCCGAGCTCGAGCGAGTAGCCAATCAAGCGTTTTGCTGCCCTTTCGGCAACCAGTCTTCCGGTTGCGGTTGAGCCGGTGAAAGCTACGAAGTCAACCGAATCAGTTATGGCGTTGCCAACCTCGGCTCCGTCGCCTACCACGATCGTCCAGACTTCTTCAGGCAAGCCGGCTTCGACCGCGAGCTTGCGCAAATACAGGGCGGTGAGCGCAGTTTGGTTGTCGATTTTGTGAACCACGGTGTTACCTGCAACCAGCGCTGGCAGCACATCGAGTGCGCTGAGAGCCAGCGGGTAGTTCCAGGGCGTAATCACGCCGACCACGCCAAACGGCACGTAGTCAACATAGTTGCGAGTCAAAGTCGGTGCGCCAGACTTCACGCGGTGCTGACGCAGTGCCTTGGCGGCAATCTTGCCGAAGTGCCTGGCGGCATTCATGGCACCCGCGGTTTCTTCAAACCCATGGATGCGCGCCTTGCCGGTTTCAAATGCGAGAAGGTCAATGAACTGTTCACTGTGTTCGATGATCAGGTCGTGAAGTTTCAGCAAAACCTGAGCTCGTTCGTGAACTTCGAGGGAAGCCCAAGTTGGTTGGGAAGCTCGCAGCTTGCCAATCGCCTGCGCCACTTCAGCTTCGGTGAATTGCGGCAGGTCGTATATCTTTTGACCGGTACCAGGGCCAATTACGGCAATTGATTTTGCGTGTTCGCCAAGGTGCGAAAGTAATGCTGGAATCGAAGTTTCACTCACAACACAAGGCTAAGCGCCTACTCAGCAAATTAGGGCAGTTTTAGCTGAGGTTTAGGTTTAGTTTTCGCCCGGCAAGGCCAAGTTTGTCGGCAGCGATTTCACCTGCGATTACGGCGAGTGCAACAGCTGCAGAGTCTTTCGGTTGAGCCACAACGACTGGCACGCCAGCATCGCTGCCCTCGCGAAGTGCCATGCTAATCGGAATTTGCCCCAGCACCTTCACGGCCGTCTCTGCCTTTGAAAGCTCAGTCAGGCGAGCTGCAACGCTTTGACCGCCGCCTGAACCAAAGATCTCAAGCATTGAACCATCGGCTTGCTCGAACCAAGCCATGTTTTCAATTACCCCAAAAACGCTCTGACCGGTTTGCAAACCAACTGAACCAGAACGTTCGGCAACCTCGGCTGCTGCAACCTGAGGCGTAGTCACCACGATTGACTTGGCAGTTGGCAAGAGTTGACCAAGAGAAATTGCAACATCGCCGGTGCCGGGTGGCAGGTCAACCAGCAAGAAATCTAGATCGCCCCAAAACACGTCGGTCAGAAACTGCTCAACGGCACGGTGAAGCATTGGCCCACGCCAAGCAACCGGTTGCTTGTTCTCGAGGAACATTCCGATTGAAATTACTTTCACGCCAAATGCCACCGGAGGCAAAATCAGTTCGTCAACTTTGGTTGGTTTCTCGGTAATTCCAAGTTGCCCAGGAATCGAGTAACCGAAAATGTCAGCGTCAATCAATCCAACGCGAAGCCCACGCGCGGCAAGAGCAACCGCGAGGTTCGCAGTTACCGAAGACTTTCCGACGCCGCCTTTGCCTGAACCAACTAGAAAAACTCGAGTCAGAGCGTCGGTTCCAAACGGGTTGAAGCGCATTGGTTTGCCGGCACGAAGCTTGGTTTTGAGTTCGGCGCGTTCATTTGCGGTCATTACCGTCATGTCGATTTCAGTTGAATCAACACCTTCAACCGAGAGCAAAGCAGCGGTAACGTCGGCTTCGATCTTTGCCGATGCTGGGCAGCCCACCACGGTGAGTTTGATTTGAGCAGAGGCAGTTGAACCGCTGAGTTCAACCGAGCCAACCATGCCAAGCTCGGTAATCGGCAGGCGAAGCTCAGGGTCGATAACGCGGGCTAGAGCTTTATTGAGAAGCTCAATGCTCAAGCTTTAGCCTTTGGCTTTGCGGTGCGAGCACGCGCGGCAGGCTTGTGTGCTGGCTTTGCTGACTTGGCAGGCTTGTTGTCTTTGAGCTCAACCAACAGCTCTTTCATTAAGTCGCGAAGTTCATCGCGCACGAAGTCTTTGGTGGCAAGCTCTTGCATTGCCAAGCGAAGGGCAACAACTTCGCGAGCCAGGTATTCGGTGTCGGCAAGGTTACGCTCAGCGCGCTGGCGGTCTTGCTCGGTTTTTACGCGGTCGCGGTCGGCCTGACGGTTCTGAGCCAACAAGATAAGCGGTGCGGCATAAGAAGCCTGCAATGACAAAATCATGGTCAGAAGAGTGAAGTTCAAGTTACGAGGGTCGAACTGAATTGACTCAGGTGCAACCGAGTTCCAGGTAAGCCAAATGGTTACGAAAACGGTCATCCAGACCAAAAAAGCGCCGGTTCCCATGCCTCGTGCGAAAGACTCTGAGGCGCGACCGAACTGCTCTTGATTGATAGTCAAGCGCGAGAAAATGCGCGAACGCTGACCGATTGGTCGATCTAGGCGATCTGACTTAGCCACGGTTCACCGCCTTTCGCGCTGCAGGTTTGGTTGTCTTTTTAGCTACCGGCATTGGTAGGTCGTCTTCGGTTCGCCAGTTTTCTGGCAACAAGTGGTCGAGCACGTCGTCAACGGTTACTACGCCAACTAGGTTGTCGTTGTCGTCAACTACCGGCAGGGCAACCAAGTTGTAGTTCGCCAGAGTTCGATGAATGTTCGAGATGTGAGTATCAACGTGAATCGCCTCGAGCTCGGTATCCATCAGCGCACCAAGGCGTTCGTGTGGCGGGTAACGAAGCATGCGCTGAAAGTGAACCACGCCTAAGAACTTGCCAGTTACGGTTTCGTATGGTGGCAATGTTACAAACACAGATGCTGCCAAAGCAGGGGCAACTTCTTGTCGGCGAATTAGAGCCATGGCTTCAGCAACGGTTGCATCGGCTGCGCAAATCACTGGGTCGGTGGTC
>JBDLVP010000035.1:0-10867 GCA_039804705.1 Actinomycetota bacterium | reverse complement strand
CGAGCATCTTCGACATACATTTTGCCTAGGTTCACATAAGCCTCTTTTGACGGAACCCAAAAGTTGCAGATCCATTGGTAGTGCCGAGCTACCAGCGATTGCACTTGTGAGTCAGTTACGTTTGTGCCTGAAATTAGCCGTTCGGCGAGCGCCTTGCAAACCTGTTCGTGCTCTGCGGCAATCGCTGCCATTTGCTCTTTTGAGAGCTTGGCGACTTTTTGCTGCGACAACTTGTATTGCTCTGGCCAACGCTGCTCTGCCTCTTCTGCATATTGGCTGTTGTCAAAGCCTTCAAATGATTCTTCAATCACAATTTGCTCCTGGTTGTTGATTCGTAGTTCGGTGAGTTCTAGTGACTCGAGCATCGACTCAAGTCGTTTGATTTCGTTAGCCAGCTTTCGCTTTTGATTGGCAAAGAAATCTGATGTCTGGCTGGGTGAAATTTGCAGTTTAGAAATCTCAGCCAAACTAAAGCCAAGCTCTCGGTAAACCAAGATTTGTTGCAGCTGCAATAGTTGCGCCTGGTTGTAGTAGCGAATGCCGGCAACTTGCTTGGCTGCAGGCAGAAGACCGATTTGGTCATAGTGGCGAAGAGTGCGCGAAGTAAGCCCGGTGGCTTTGCACACCTGCCCAATGGACCAGCTTTTGGCATCGCTTGGATTATTCATATTTGCATGGTAACCGTTGACGTAACGTCAATCGCAAGTTAATTTGCTCTCAACAACCCTCAAGCAAGAGTAAAGTTTCTACTTGTGCCTGAATCATTGCTAACTAAACGTCTTTTGCTCGGTAAGAAGCTCTCTAACGAGAACATGGAAGGTCAGCTTCTTCCGAAGTTCATTGCCCTGCCAATCTTCTCGAGCGACCCGCTTTCATCTGTTGCCTATGGCCCGCAAGAACTTCTCATGATCTTGACCCTCGGTGGTGTTGGTCTGCTTTCTTTCGCACCGACCATTGCTGCGGTTGTTGTGCTTTTGCTAACCGTGATTTTGTTCTCGTACCGCAAGGTAATTGAGGCTTACCCATCGGGTGGTGGCGACTACGAAGTTGCCAAGAAGAACCTGGGTGATCGTGCCGCTTTGGTTGTGGCCTCGGCTCTGCTTCTGGACTATGTAATGACCGTGGCCGTATCGGTTGCTTCGGGCACCGACAACCTGATTTCGGCGTTCCCAGTGCTAGATCAATACCGAGTTGAAATCGCGGTTTTCTTCGTGCTGTTCTTGTGCGCAATTAACCTTCGAGGCGTAAAAGAGTCGGGTGTTGCTTTCGCGGTTCCTACCTATTTGTTCCTCGCCTCGGTTTTCATCATGATTGGTTCGGGCCTGGTAAAGGTGCTCTCTGGTCAAGATGTGACTTCACCATCAGCCGGCTACGCAGTTGCTCCGTTTGAGGGAATGGAAAATGTAACCGGAATCGCCCTGCTGTTGCTTTGCCTTCGCGCTTTTGCATCAGGTTGTTCTGCCCTTACCGGTATCGAGGCAATTGCTAACGGAGTTCCTGCGTTCCGTGTGCCAAAGGTAAAGAACGCTCAGACCACCATGCTTCTTATGGGTCTAGCCGCGATTGTGATGTTCATTGGAATCACCTGGTTGGCCCTAGTTTCAAACATTCACTACGCCGAAGACGCCTGCGCGCAGCTCACCGGATGGAAAGAGTGCGCTGGCCCACAGATGTCGGTCATGGCCCAGATTGCATATGCCGTATTCGGCAACAACAGCTTTATGTTCTATGTGATTCAGGCAACGACCGCTGCAGTTCTACTGCTTGCCGCTAACACCGCTTTCAATGGTTTCCCACTGTTGTCTTCGGTGCTTGCCAAAGATAAGTTCGCGCCAAAGGCGTTGCTGACTCGCGGCGACCGCTTGGTTTACTCAAACGGCATGCTCTCGCTAATGGCTGCGGCTTTGGTTCTGATCATTGCTTACCAGGCCAGCGTTACCGGCCTAATTCAGCTCTACATTCTTGGTGTATTTACCTCGTTTACCGTGGGCCAAATTGGAATGCTTCGCCACTGGCGCCGCGGACTTCGAGAAAACAAAATTGCTCGCAACACTGCGCTTTCAGGTTTGATTATCAACGGCCTTGGCGCAACCCTGACCGGCTCGGTTTTGGTAATCGTTACCATCACCAAGTTCACTCACGGTGCGTGGCTTGTTTTCATCATCATGCCGGTTCTGTACTGGGTAATGTTCAACACCAAGCGTTACTACGCCGAGGTTGACCGCGAGATCAAGCTCGACTCACAGACCAAGTTCGGCCTAAAGGGTGACTACGCGGTTGTTCTTATGGACAAACTGAACAAGCCTCAGCTCAAAGCTCTTGACTATGCTCTCTCAAGCAAGCACACCGAGCTTGACGCAATTCACATTGCAGTCGACCCGGAGCGCGCCAAGGCTTTTGAAAAAGAGTGGAAGCGCTATGGCCTCGAGGTTCCTCTAAAGATCATTGACTCTCCTTACCGCGAGTTCGCAACCCCTTTGATTGAGTACCTAAACAATCACTCAGAGGCGAAGAACGGCGCCGAGCGCATCTCGGTTTACATGCCTAAATTCGTAGTTGGTTTCTGGTGGGAGCACATCTTCCACAACCACCGCGCTAACCGCATTCGCAAGCAGCTAATGTTTGTGCCTCACGTAATGGTGACCTTGGTGCCATGGCGCCTTGACTCGGCCAAAAAGGTGAACCTGTTCGACCGTCAGCCATTGCCTGGTGATGCTCGTCGTGGTGACCGCATTCGCCCAGCGCTTCGTCGTCACCGCACCGGTGCCAACCGCGTTGAAAAGCTGCGCACCCCGAAGAACCCTAAAGAACACGAGTAAATGACGATTTCACCGAGGCTGTTGTGGCTGGCCTTTCTTGGCGGCTCGCTCGGAACCATGCTTCGCTTTGGCGCGGGCTGGCTTTCAGGAGGCAACTCAACTGCGGTGACTTCGATCGTGATTCTGGTTGTGAACCTCGCCGGAACTGCCTTTCTAGCCTGGTTCAATGGCGTGCAGGTGATTCCTGGCATCGGTCTATCGCGCGACACTGCTAAGGCGTTTTGGGCAGTTGGTTTCGCTGGCGGTTTTACCACCATGAGCGGCCTGGCACTCGCATTCGTGCTCAGCTCAATGTCAGGTCTTCCGATTTACATTCCAGCGCTTTACGTTGTGTTCCAAATTATTGCAGGCGTGGGTCTTTACATCTGGATCAACCGCGCTACCCAGAAATGGGCCGCCTTTAGAGTAGCCATGGCCAAGGTCGTTGCTAAATCGAAGGATGTCGCCTGATGAATTTTCCAGCGCTGATTTTTATGCTGGTCGTTTCGCTAGCTGGCGGTTTCGGTGCCGTGGTTCGAATGATGGCAGCTAGATTCACAGGCGTTTTGCCTTGGGGTATTTTGCTGGTCAACGGAATTGGTTCGCTGGTGATCGGCTTTGGCTGGGTAATGCAGCAACTAGGCACCAGCAACGTTGCGCTGGGCTTGCTTGCCGTTATTTTGATGTCGGGCTTCGCCGGCGGCCTAACCACTTTTAGCAGCTGGGCGGCTCAGACTGCCGAGTTTGTGGTTGAGCGCAAAACAAAACTTGCACTTTGGAACACGGCCCTAAACCTGTTAACCTCGGTAGCAGCTGTTGTTGTCGGCATGATTGCCGGTTCTCTCCTGCTAAAATAGGCGCAGTCTTTTACTTTTACTGAAGGGGGTCTCGCCATGGGGCGTGGCCGTCAAAAAGCCAAACACACTAAAGTGGCTCGCGAGCTGAAGTACTTCAGCCCAGACACTGACTTGAACGCGCTCGAGCGCGAGCTTGGCACACACGAGGCATCTAATGAGCCTGAATACATCGACAAGTGGGCTGACCTCTACAGCGATGAAGAAGAGCCGACCGAGCAGCCTAAAGAAAAAGACGCTGAGTAGGTTTCACATTGAGCGCCGCTGACATTGACGCTTACCTGGCTTCCATCGATGAGCCAAAACTTTCTACCCTGCAAGAAATGCGAAAGCGCATTCTTAAGCTCGTACCTGAAGCAGAACAAAGCATTAGCTACGGCATGCCGGCATTCAGTCTAAACGGCAGGGCCTTCGCGGGAATTGCGGCCTTCAAGAATCACCTGAACTATTCACCGCACAGCGGGCAGATCTTTAAGCAGATTCCTGAGAAGCTGACAGACTACAAGTACTCAAGTGGAAGCCTGCAATTCGGCATTGACGAACCATTGCCAATCGCGCTATTAGAAACTCTGATCAAACTTCGCCTCAAGCAAATCGACGAACAAAACGCTGAATCCGCCTTGAAGAAGTTAGCCAAGCACGCTAAGTAGCTACCGGCCCTGGCTAACTACTGAGCCTTGCGTGAAATAGCTACCTGCTCGTCGCGAGAAACAACCTTTACACGCTCACGCTCAACCGGCGAGGTATCTGCAGCTCCGAGTGCCATCTCGTGAGCGTTGAGGGCCTCCCAGCCGTTCCAGTTGGTGTATTCAATGCCGCGCTGCTTGAGCAGCTCAATGATTCCAAACTCAGTTACATCAGCTGGGTCAGGCAGATTCTCAATGTCAGCAACCAGGTTTTGCACTGTCTCAGTCGCATCAGACTTGGTGTGACCGATCAGGCCAATTGGGCCGCGCTTAATCCATCCGGTGGCATAAAGGCCCTCGACTGCTTTGCCGTCGGCAACTACTCGCCCAGCTTCGTTGGCAATCACACCGCGCTTGGCATCGAACGGAACCTCGGCAAGTTCTGAGCCAAAGTAACCAATCGCTCGGTAAACAGCCTGCAGGTCATAGCTCTTGAACTCGCGAGTGCCAGAAACCGTGCCGTCACCGTTTGACTTGGTGCGCTCAAACTTCATGCCAACTACTTTGCCGTTTTGGCCTAGAACCTCAACCGGGCGGTGAAAGAAGTGCAGGTGTAAGCGACGTGAGGCTCCAGTCTTTGGCTCATCGCGCCACGACTGAATAACTCGAGCCATTACCTTGTGCTGGTTGGTTACACCTTCGTGAGCCTCGGTATCCCAGCCCTCAGGAAAATCAGCTTCGTCGAGAACAATGTCAACGTCGTTGATTTCGCCTAGTTCGCGAAGTTCAATCGGGGTGAATTTGATTGAGCCAGGACCGCGGCGCCCAAACACGTGAACATCGGTAACTGGTGATGCTTTTAGCCCTTGGTAAACGTTGTCTGGAATGTCGGTCGAAAGCATATCTTCGGCGTGCTTGGCAAGAACACGGGCAACATCGAGAGCCACGTTTCCGTTGCCCAAAACCGCAACCTCTTTCGCTTCAAGAGGCCAGGTAAGGGGGTAATCAGGGTGCCCGTCGTACCAGGCCACAAAATCTGCCGCGCCAAATGAGCCAGATAATTCAATACCAGGAATAGCTAGGGCCGCATCTTTGATGGCGCCAGTGGCAAAAATTACCGCATGGTAGTGAGCCTTCAGGTCGGCAATGTTTAGGTCGCGCCCGAAAGTTACGTTGCCCAAGAAGCGAATGGTGCCTTCACTGAGCATTTCGTGAAGCGAGTTCACAATGCCTTTAATACGAGGATGATCCGGTGCTACGCCGTAGCGAATCAGACCATAAGGAGCAGGCAGGGAATCGAAAAGGTCAATCGACACATCGGGATACTCACGGTGCAAAATGTTTCCCGCATAGATACCAGCTGGGCCGGCGCCAATAATTGCCACGCGCAAGTGCTTGCTCATGTTCTCCTCTAAGTTTTCTAAATCAATTCTGCCCGAGAAAACTTATGATTATGCGCTTTAGAGCAACCCGTTTGCTGAGGCCTTGGCAACCAGCTCGGCTCGGTTCTTGGCGTGCAATTTGGTTGATGCGTTTTGCAGGTGAAACTTCACCGTGCTTTCACTGATAAACAGCTTGCTCGCAATTTCTTTATTTGAAAGCCCAAGCGCTAGAGACTTGATGACGTCGAGTTCACGATCAGATAAGTGCTTTGGTGCACCATGGCCGTTTCCTAGGCTTCGCATCAAAATGCTAGCTACGCCCTTACCCATAACGGTTTCGCCCTCTTGAATTTGCTTGACAGTCCGCTGCAAGTCGTCGGCGCGAATGTCGTCTTTAAGCAAGTAGCCAAGAGCGCCTCGGCGAAAAGCTTCTACCACGATGATTTCGGCAAGTGTGGTTCCCAGAACCAAAATCTTGGTGTCAGCAAATCGGTTCGATATCTCTTCACACAGGTGCAATCCCTTGGTGGTGTCATCGCCTAAGTCAAGATCGATTACTAGAACATCTGGTCCGTGCTCATCAACTGCATCTAAAACGGCTTCATATGTTGCCGCTTCGGCAATCACCGCGACCCCGGTGGAACGCTCTAAAACAGCGCGCAGCCCAACCCGAAAAATAACATTTCTATCAGCCACCACAACGCGCGTTTTCGCATTTGGCATTCGCCTTCCGAGTGGCACATCGTTGCGGGCTTCGTTGTCCATGAGTTGAAGATAGCGCAAATTGACCCCTATCCATATAGCTAGGGGTATACCTGACTGAAATAAGGGTAAAAGATTAGTATCGCCTGTTGCCTCTACTGCACACCAAATTGCGGGCGTAATCTCACGATTAGCCACAGTGGCAACGGTGCCGCTGGGTTTTCAAAGGAGAAAACATGAGCATCTATGCAGCGCCGGGTTCGGCAGGCAGCATTGTCGAATTTCGCCCACGCTATGACCACTGGATCGGCGGCCAGTACGTAAAGCCAAAGAATGGCCAGTACTTTGAAAACGTAACCCCGGTTACCGGTCGCGTTTTTTGTGAAGTAGCTCGAGGCGACGCCGATGACATCGACGCAGCGCTTGACGCAGCTCACGCAGCATTCAAAACCTGGGGCAAAACTTCAGCCACCGAACGCTCAAACATATTGCTAAAGATTGCCGACCGCATGGAGGCAAACCTCGAGAAGATCGCCGTTGCTGAAACTTGGGAGAACGGCAAGCCAGTTCGCGAAACCCTTGCAGCGGATATTCCACTAGCAATTGACCACTTCAGGTACTTCGCTGGCGCATTGCGCGCTCAAGAAGGTACTTTGGGTGAGCTAGACCACGACACAGTGGCCTACCACTTCCACGAGCCTCTAGGCGTCGTCGGGCAGATTATTCCTTGGAACTTCCCAATCTTGATGGCCGTCTGGAAACTAGCCCCAGCCCTAGCTGCCGGTAACTGCATTGTTCTAAAGCCAGCCGAGCAAACCCCAGTTTCAATTCTTTACGTGATGGAACTCATTGCTGACTTGCTACCTGCCGGCGTTCTAAACGTCGTCAACGGTTTCGGTGTTGAAGCTGGCAAGCCACTGGCTTCGTCTCGTCGCATTGCAAAGATCGCGTTCACTGGTGAAACCACCACTGGACGACTAATCATGCAGTACGCATCAGACAACATCATTCCGGTAACCCTTGAACTCGGTGGCAAGAGCCCAAACATCTTCTTCCGTGACATTGCTGACCACGACGACGCTTTCTATGACAAGTGCATTGAAGGCTTCAACATGTTCGCTTTGAACCAAGGTGAAGTTTGCACCTGTCCTTCGCGTGCTCTTATCGATGCTCCTATCTACGACAAGTTCCTAGCCGATGTAGTCGTTCGCACCAAGAAGATCATTCAGGGCAACCCGCTTGACACCGCAACCATGATTGGTGCTCAAGCTAGCAACGACCAGCTAGAGAAGATCTTGAGCTACATCGAGATCGGCAAGGCTGAAGGCGCCAAGTTGCTAATCGGTGGAAAGCGCGCAGACCTAGGAGGCGACCTTTCGGGCGGCTTCTATGTTGAGCCGACCATCTTCGAAGGCAACAACTCAATGCGTATCTTCCAAGAAGAGATCTTTGGCCCAGTAGTATCGGTCGCCAAGTTCGACGGCTTCGAAGAAGCCATGGAAATCGCCAATGACACCTTGTATGGCTTGGGCTCGGGAGTCTGGACTCGCCAGATGAACACCGCCTACCGTGCTGGTCGCGAGATTCAGGCAGGCCGCGTGTGGACCAACTGCTACCACGCCTACCCAGCTCACGCTGCTTTCGGTGGTTACAAGTCATCGGGTATCGGTCGCGAAACCCACAAGATGATGCTCGACCACTACCAGCAGACCAAGAACCTTCTGGTCAGCTACTCAGAGAGCAAGCTCGGGTTCTTCTAAACCAACATATGCAAAATGCGCTGTGGGAGTCACAATTGTTGTGGCTCCCACCGCTACTTTTCGAAAGGCCAGCAGCATGACTACCACCACAGTCACCAGGGTTCAATTCAGCGCTGCCGCCGAAGAGCTGCTTCGCAAACTCTACGTTCGCAACAAAAACGGTTTCATGTTCCATCAATCCGGCGGATGCTGCGACGGATCTGCGCCAATGTGTTACCCAGCTGGCGAGTTCCGCGTGGGTGGCTCTGACGTATTGCTTGAAACGATCTCGGTCGAAGGCATCGACCAGCCAATTGCGTTTTATATGTCACTAGAGCAATTCGAGTATTGGCGTCACACGCACCTGACCATTGATGCAGTTCCTGGTCGCGGCTCAGGCTTCAGCCTGGAATCACCAGAAGGCATGCGTTTTCTAACGCGATCGAGATTGTTTACCGACGAAGAAGCCTTGGCACTGCTAAATGAGCCAGTGATGCTTGGCTCGGGCCAAGTTATGGCCGAACAGGCCTAAAGGCTAGCGAAGGCCAAAGTCAGCGCAATCGAGGTCATCATGGCCGCAATTGCAAAATCAAGAACCTGCCAGAAACGCTTGCTAACCAAATATTTCGCCGCAAACTTTGCGCCAAAACCAATCATGCTGAACCAAAGCAAACTCGCGAGCATGGCGCCAAAGGTGAACACCCAGCGGTTGGTGCCATATTGGTTTGCAATTCCACCAACCAAAATTACGGTGTCTAAATAAACGTGTGGGTTCAAAAAGGTGAAGCCAAGCAGGGTGATCAAAACTGTTTTCAAAGGTTCTGGTTTTGATTCGCCTAGATCTACGTTTTCAGCCTTGAGTGCGTTGCGAACCGAAATGACCGCGAAATACAAAAGGTAGACCACACCAAACCAGCGCAGCACTTCAAATGCCACCGGAACAGATTCGATTAGAGCGCCGAGGCCGCCAACGCCCAATGTCATCAACAATGAATCGGCCGACCAGCACAGCAAAACCATTTGCCAAACGTGATGACCCTTGAGTGCTTGTCTAAGAAGATATGCGTTTTGCGCACCAATGGCCATGATTAGGCCAAACATGGTCGCAAGACCAATCAAAAAAATCTGCATTTACTTTTGGTAATCGCCAACCAAGCGAACTGCGCCGCCCTTTACGCCCTTGGCTTCGTTGATGTAACCAGGAAGCTCGGCATCGCACGCGGTTGACTCAATGATTCCGAGTTGCCAGGTTTTGATGCCAGCAGCATTGATGAAATCGGTGATTGCCTGAGCGTGAGCGTCGCGAACCACAAGCGAGAAACCAAGACCTAAGTTCCAGGTGCTCTCAAGTTGCTTCAGATCAAAGCCACCCCAATTAGCTAGAACTTCAAATGCTTCAAGTGGTCGCCAGGTTGAGCGCTCGACATCGAGCGAAACGGTGGTTGGCAATACGCGTGACAGGTTGGCTGCAATGCCGCCACCTGTGATGTGACTCATGGTGTGAACTGCAGAACCAAGCTCGCTCTCGAGCAAGCGGTTTAGAACGCCGGTGTAAAGACGGGTTGGCTCAAGCAAAACTTCGCCCAAAGAACGGCTACCAAATTCGGCAACGCTCTTGTTGTAGTCAAGCTTTGAGTCAGCAACGATCTTGCGAACAAGTGAATAGCCGTTCGAGTGAAAACCAGAAGCCTCAAGACCAAGCACCACATCGCCAACCTGAACTCGGCCAGCTGAGAGCATTTTGCTCGCGTCAACCACACCGGTTGCAGCACCTGCTACGTCGTATTCATCTGGGTGCAACAAACCAGGGTGCTCGGCGGTTTCGCCACCGACCAATGCCACATCAATTGCCTGACATGCCTCGGCAATGCCGCGCACAATATCTGCAATGCGCTGCGGAACAACTTTGCCGCAGGCTATGTAGTCGGTCATAAACAAGCTCTTGGCGCCAACCACAACAATGTCGTCGACAACCATGCCAACTAGGTCTTGGCCAATGGTGTCGTGCTTATCGATTGCCTGAGCAATTGCCACCTTGGTGCCAACACCGTCGGTTGAGGTTGCTAGTAGCGGGCGTTCGTAGTTCTTAAGAAACGAGACGTCCATCATTCCGGCGAAGCCGCCAAGGCCACCAACAACTAGATCGTTGTGAGTTGCCGAAACAGCCTTCTTCATGAGCTCTACGGCTTTATCGCCGGCTTCGGTGTCTACGCCCGACGCTGCATATGCGTTTGCCTCAGTCATTGAGATTCTCCTGCTGGGTGCGCGCAAGCGCATCTAGTTCGCTGTCAGGCCCAGGGTTGCATGCTGGGTCATTTGGGTCGAGAGCTGGGCGTTCTAGCAAGTTCTTGCCCATGCGCTCTGCCGTCGGCAGTTCGATTGGGTACTTGCCGGTAAAGCAAGCGGTGCAAAGCTCGCGCTCTTGCTGACCGGTCGCAGCAACCATGCCATCTTTGCTTAGGTAACCCAAGGAGTCAGCATTGATCGACTTGCGAACATCGTCGACTCCGAGGCCGCTAGCAATAAGTTCTGCGCGGGTGGCAAAGTCAATTCCGTAGAAACAAGGCCAGGTAATCGGTGGGCTTGAAATACGAATGTGAATTTCGGCAGCACCAGCCTCGCGAAGCATCTGGACCAAAGCACGCTGAGTGTTACCGCGAACAATTGAGTCGTCGATAACCACAATCTTCTTGCCGCGAATAACTTCTTTCAGCGGGTTGAGCTTGAGGCGAATACCGCGCTGACGAATAGTCTGCGAAGGCTGAA
>JBDLVP010000034.1:0-3901 GCA_039804705.1 Actinomycetota bacterium | reverse complement strand
GTTGATTTAATTCGCCCGTTATTCATTTCATGGCCCTGGTGGCTCAA
Source organism: Actinomycetota bacterium (assembly GCA_039804705.1). Lineage (GTDB taxonomy): Bacteria > Actinomycetota > Actinomycetes > Actinomycetales > Microbacteriaceae > Rhodoluna. The sequence goes on along the minus strand of JBDLVP010000034.1, from coordinate 3,854 downwards.
ATGAATGTTGTGGGTTGCAAACACTCGGGCTGGTTTTACCTCGGAAACAAAATCAATCACATCTGAAATCTTGAGCCATGGTGCACTCGAAGGGCAGGCCAAAAGTTCAACCTTGCGATCAGGAGCGGTAAAGCTATCGCCCGGGTAGTAAAGCTTGTCGTTGACCATGACACCGCAGTTTTGAATCAGCGGAATTGAACGGTGAATTTCGGCATGCATGTCACCAAAGAATTCGAGATTGAAGTTTCCAACCTCGTGCCAGTCTCCGTGGTGAACGGCGACAGCGCCATATTTTGCATCGGCGGCAGCTAAGCGTGCCACAACTTCATCGGTTCCGAAAATTTTCGCATTCGGGCTGCTCTTAAGAATTCGATCGAGCTGAGTTTCAAAACAGTGGTCATCGTGCATGTGGGTAATCACAACTGCCTGCACGTTTTTGCGGCCATCCATGGCTTCTGAGTAGAACCCAGGGTCAATGATTAGTCTCTGTTCGCCCTCGACAAGTTCGAGGCAGGCATGTGCGTGCTTGATGAGCTTCATATTCATAGCGTATTGCGATTTTGAAAGCCTAAACTCGTATGGTGAACCACGAGCAGCATGAGCCAGAAAACCAACAACACCAAGACTGTGAAGAGGTGATGTGTTCTTGCAGCCATAACCCGGGTGGTCCATGTCATTGCCCGCCAAATGAGCACAAGTGCGATCAGCAGCACCACTTGCACGGTGAAACGCAGTTGGTGAACTCGGTTTCTGAGAATCTTGCAGCCTCAGAGCCTATGCAGCATGAGATGCACGAGCACGCTGGCCACGAAGATCACGCTAGCCACGACCACAGCCACCATGACCCACGCAAGTTCCGCAACCAGTTTTGGGTTGCTTTTGCGCTGACCATTCCGACCATGCTGTATTCGGGAATGCTGCAGAATTTGCTGAACTTTCAAGTGCCTGTTTTTGCCGGCAGCGTTTATGTTTCGGCAATTCTTGGCACTGTGATTTTGGTGACCGGCGGTCGCATTTTTATCGCTTCGGGTGTGAAAGAGCTTCAGGCTAAAAAGCCTGGAATGATGGCTCTAATTGCCATGGCGCTGGTGGTTTCATTTAGCTACAGTGCGTTTTTGACCGTAGGGCAACTGATTGGCTTTGACTTAGCCGGCATGGATTTCTGGTGGGAACTTGCGGCCCTGGTGAGCATTATGTTGCTCGGCCACTGGATCGAGATGGCTCAGGTTGCCAAGGCGCAAAATGCCATGGGTGCTCTGGCAAGTTTGCTGCCAGACACCGCCATTGTGTTGCGCGGTTCGGTTGAAAAGACTGTGCCGGTCAGCGAGCTTCGCGTCGGAGACCGCATTGTGGTTCGCCCGGGTACTGTGATTGCGGCCGACGGTTTGGTTTACAAGGGCACCTCGAGCGTTGACGAGTCAATGCTCACAGGTGAGTCACGAGCGGTTGCCAAAGACAAAGGCAGCGTGGTTATTGCCGGCACGATCAACGCTCAGCGTTCGAATATTTCACTGGATGATGACGAGCTCGGAACCCTGAGGGTCGAAATTACAGCGCTTGGTGATTCCACCATGCTTTCAGGAATCTTGAAGTTGGTGGCACAAGCTCAGCAGTCAAAGTCGAACACCCAGCGCTTGGCCGATAGGGCAGCATCCTGGTTGTTTTATGTGGCGCTTGGTTCGGCGGCAATTACCGCAGCAGTTTGGCCTTTCATTGGCGGAACCACCGATTCTTTTGTTCTTGAACGGGTGGTAACCGTGCTGGTTATTGCCTGCCCTCACGCACTAGGTCTTGCGATTCCGCTGGTTAGTTCGATTACCGGTTCGGTAGCTGCGGGCCAAGGTGTTTTGATTCGCGACCGAATTGCATTCGAAGCGCTTCGCAAGGCCGATGTTATTTTGTTCGACAAAACTGGAACCCTAACCACCGGAGAGCGCTCGGTTGCTTCGGTAACACTTACCAAGGGTTCTCAGCTGAAAAGCGCCAACGAACTTTTGGCTATCGCAGCGGCAATTGAGCATGACTCAGATCATGCGTTGGCGGTTGCAATCAACCGAGCAGCAAAAGCAAACCGCTTACGCCTGCCAGATGTGCGCGATGTCATGTTGGTTCCTGGTGTTGGCTTGGGCGGTCGTTTGGCTGGCTCTCGTGTAATGGCTGGCGGCCCTGCGTTACTTACCAAAAACAACATCAAGATCGATGTGAGTGATTTGTTCCAAGCTGATCAAATGGGCACCAACGGGGCAACCGTTGTGTTCATTGTTCGTGACAACGACCTGCTCGGAATGATTGGCATTGCCGACACCGTTCGCGAGGGTGCTGCTGAGGCAGTTGCGACTTTGCGCAAAATGGGCAAGCGCGTTGCAATGCTTTCAGGCGACTCTCACGGAGCAGCCAACTCAATTGCCAAACAACTTGGCATCAAAGAGGTTTTCGCCGAGGTGCTGCCAGCTCAAAAGAGCGAGGTCGTTGCCAAACTTCAGGCCGACAAATCAACCGTGGTTATGGTTGGCGACGGTGTGAACGATGCACCTGCGCTGGCGCTTGCAAACGTTGGCATCGCAATTGGAACCGGCACCGATGTGGCAATTGAAGTAGCCGATGTGATTCTGGTGAAAAGCGATGTGTTAGCAGTGCCTGCGGCAATCAAATTGGCCAAGCGAAGCTATGGCGTGATGGTTCAAAACCTGTGGTGGGCAGCCGGTTACAACATTTTGGCAATTCCGCTGGCAGCTGGCGCGTTTTCAGGTATTGGCTTAGTTCTCACACCTGCGGTTGGAGCAGTGCTAATGTCACTTTCAACCATTATTGTTGCCGCCAATGCTCAGAAACTGCGCAAAGAGGCACGCCGCTAGTTCATAGGAGAACTCTTGTCGACCTCGCCTAACCTGACAAGCCTGCCGCTTGGCGTTGTTATCAACCCAACCTCAGGTCGTGGGCACGGCAAGGCAGTCGGTGACGAAGTACTTCAGACCTTGGCTCGCGCAGGTGTTCCGTTCGTTGATCTAAGTGGCAGCAACCTAGCCGAAGCACGGGTGCATGTAACCAAGGCTGTGGCCGACAAATCAGTGCGAGGACTCATTGCTGTCGGCGGCGACGGCATGGTTCACCTGGCAACCAACGCTTGTGCCCACACTTCGATTCCGGTGGGCATTATTGCTGCCGGAACTGGCAATGACTCGGCACGTGCCCTTCACCTACCGCACAAAGACACCAAGGCTGCCATCGCCGCCCTGCTGGCAAGTCTCGATTCACCGAAACGAATTGACCTGATTCGAGCCACCAGCTCAAAGGGTGAGTTCTTTTGCTTTGGAACATTAGCTGCTGGCTTTGATTCGCTTGTGGCGGGGCGAGCAAATCGCATGAGCTTTCCGAAAGGGCCAAGCCGCTACCAAATCGCCATGGTGCTCGAGCTTCTGAAGTTCAAGGGTTTGAATTTCAAGGCCGAGGTCGATGGAAAAGAACGCGCACTTGAGGCTGTGCTTTGTACAGTCGCAAACGCTTGGGTTTACGGCGGCGGAATGATGATCGCACCCGAGGCAAAACTCGATGACGGTGAACTTGACCTATTCATTGTTCACCAATTGCCTAAGCTCGAATTGCTTAAGATGTTCCCTAAGGTATTCAGTGGCACCCACGTATCGCACCCTAAAGTTGAGATTATTCGGGGCAAGCACTTCAAACTAGATTCAGGCCCAATGCCGGTTTATGCCGAGGGAGAAGAAGTGGGCATTGGTCCGGTTACCGCGACCGTTGAACCTCGCGCTCTTCTCGTGTTTGCGCCTTAGCCTTTGCCTGTGGCAGAATAGACAGGTTACAAACCTTAGGTCCCATCGTTTAGCGGCCTAGGACAC
>JBDLVP010000033.1:0-6414 GCA_039804705.1 Actinomycetota bacterium | reverse complement strand
CTACCCCGTCGCTAAAGCCAGCTGTTTTGCCGTCTGCAGTTTCGACCAAAGTGTCAATCTGCAAACCGCCAAAAAGGCGCTGATCTATAAAACGAAGCTCAATTGGCTCACCATTGGCTTGCATGCAATGCAGAACCACGCGCGTGAGTTTGTCTTCTGGCGCACCCGGATCACGAAGCAACATTTGCCCGCTCATGCCTAAATGGCCGACCAACGCTATTTCAGAGCCTGGTTCATCAGCTGATTTGGCTTCGAGCGGCATCCATAGAAATTTGCCTCTGCGAACCACACCAAGAATTCTTCTGCCAACGAGTGTTTCGCAAAAATCGCTTACGCCGCCTAGATGGCGTCGCAAGCTGCGCTGGTCGAATATGTCGATCGAATTTACTGTGGCACCGGTTAGCGCAGGCGCTAAACCGGAGCGAACAGTTTCAACCTCTGGCAGTTCAGGCATTATTTGCCTTGAAGAATTTGCAGCGCAGAAATCGCTGCGTCGTTTTCGGCAGCCTTTTTGCTGCGACCTTGACCCTTCGCAATGGTTTTGCCACCAATCACCAGTTCGGCAAAGAAGTTACGGTCGTGGTCTGGGCCATCAAAGGTGATTTGATAATCCACTGCACCTAGTTTTTTAAGTTGGACCAATTCAACCAAAGTAGTCTTTGGGTCGCTCTGAGCGCGAAGTGTGTCTGGGTCAGTAAGCAATGGGAAAACAAAACGTTCAACCATTCCGGCTGCTGCCGGTAAGCCTTTAGAAACAAACACGGCACCCAGAATTGCTTCGAAAGCGTCTGCCAGCAGGTTGTTTTTGTCGCGACCTCCAGTAAGAGTTTCGCCTTTGCCCAGACGAAGGAACTCGCCAATTCCGAGTTCGAGGCTAATAGCGCCCAAAGCTTTCGCTGAAACCACAGCGTTCTTGATTTTGGTGAGTTCGCCTTCGTCAAGTTCAGTGAATTTATCGTGAATGTGGGCGGTAACAACAAAACCCAGCACCGAGTCGCCTAGAAACTCTAGTCGTTCGTTACTGGGTTTGCCCCCTTGCTCATAAGCATATGAGCGGTGGGTAAGTGCTAGTTCGAGTAGCTGTGGCTCAATTTCAACGCCAAGTCGATTGGCGAGAACATCAAGCTGCATGGCGCGTTACTTACGCGTCAGCGACCTTGCGGCCCTTGTACTCCATGAACAATGCGTTGCCGGCTGAATCTTCAACCAACTTGGCACGGTGAGGCAAACTGTAAACGGTCTTACCGTTTTCAACAGTCTTCACCAAGGTCAGCGGAAGAGCCTTCCACGCTGAGCGACGGTGACGGGTGTTTGAGCGGCTGAGGCGTCTCTTAGGTACTGGCATGGTACTTAGTCCTTCTTATTCTGAAACTTTTGGAGTTCACTCCATCGCGAGTCAATCGCAACTTCATGAGCGTGATCCGGGTCGTCTGCTAGCTTTACTCCGCATTCCGCACATAGTCCAAGACAATCTGGATTACATACCGGCTGGAAAGGAAGGCTGAGAACAACCGCGTCTCTGATGGCTGGATCCAAGTCGATGGAGTCGTCTTGAACCTTAAGGTCATCTTCCGAACTTCCAGAATAGGTGAAAAGTTCCTGAAAATCCACTTCAACGGGCAGTTTAATTGGGTCGAGGCATCGGCTGCACTCTGAAGTGGCATTTGTGAACACTTTTCCGGTGGCCAAAATACCCTCGTGAACCGACTCAAGACGCAGGTCTAGTTCGAGCAAAACCCCTTTAGCTACCGAGGCTGCGCCGTCGCCGAGAGGTTCATCCAAGTGAAAATCAAGCTCGGTTTCGCGCATGTTGCCCGGCTTATTGATTAGGTCGTGAACCGACACTACAAACTGACTTTTAGACATTTAGTTCTTTCGTTCTGCGGCGAGCGCCTGAGCAACCACATCGGTGACGTAGCGAGAAACTGAGCCTTCAAGTGAAGCAACCTGCTTCACCAGTGAGCTAGAAATGTGACCGTGAATTGGGTCGGCGGGTAAAAATACGGTTTCGACCGAAGCCAGGTCGCGGTTTACCTGCGCCATTGGCAGTTCGTAGTCAAGATCGACGTTGGTTCTTACGCCTTTGACCAGAGCCTTGGCAGAGACCATGCGGCAATAGTTCACCAGCAACCCGCCATCGAGAGTGTCGATCTTGATTTTTTCAATTAACTCTTTTGAAATCTTCAGTTCGTTCAGGCTTGCCTTAATTAAAGCAACGCGCTCTTCAGAAGAAAACAAAGGATTCTTGCTTGGGTTATGCACCACAACCAGGTGGAGTTCGTCAAACAATGACGCTGCTCTCACGGCAATATCGAGGTGCCCGCGAGTTACTGGGTCGAACGACCCCGGATAAACAGCAATGGAACTCATGCCTACTAGGTTACCTGTTTACTTTCGTGAGCCAAAGGCCCACTACCCCTTAGTCAGGTTCGCCTGAGCGGCTTCGTCAATTTGAGCCAGTGATTCTGCGAGCGCTTGATTGTGCTCAAGGGTTGGGTCTGCGCTCAATTCAGACTCTGCGGCCACTCTCATGCGCTGAATTAGCTCGGCATCTCGAATTACTCGAAGCAGGTTCAAACTTGAACGACCACCAGATTGGGTAGCACCTAAGACATCACCCTCGCGACGAAGCTCTAGATCAATCTCACTCAGGGCGAAACCATCGGTAGTGCCAGCAACCGCGCTGACCCGTTCAAAGGCCAGAGAATCGGTTTCAGCGGTTGTTAGCAATAGCGCAAGGCCTGCGTCACTACCTCGCCCTACGCGCCCGCGTAACTGGTGCAACTGACTGATACCGAAACGGTCAGCATCAACTACCACCATCACTGTTGCGTTAGGCACGTTGACACCAACTTCAATCACGGTTGTAGCCACTAGTAGCTGAGTCTCTCCGGCTGCGTACTTTCTCATCACAGCGGCTTTTTCATCACTGGCAAGGCGCCCGTGCAATACATCCATGGCAATTCCGGCAAGAGCGGGGTTTTGACGCAATGCCTCGAGCATTCCAATTGCGCTGGCAATAGGTGGTCGAGCAGGCTTCAACGACGATGGATCGGCTGCGAGATCTACCAAGTCTGGATCGTTTTCCAGGCTGCCACCGGCTTCGATTAGTTCTTCGGCTGGATCACTCTCATCGATTCGAGGGCAAACCACAAACGCTTGTCTACCCTGAGCGATTTCTTCGGCAATGCGGCTCCAGACCCTAGCCACCATGGCCTTATTACTGAAGGGAACCACATGGCTAGTAATCGGCTGCCTGCCGCCTGGTAGCTCAGTCAGGCTTGATACATCTAAGTCGCCAAACACCGTTACTGCCAAGGTTCTTGGGATTGGCGTAGCCGTCATGGTTAAAACGTGAGGGTTAGTTTTACCCTTGAGCCTCAAAGCTTCACGTTGTTCGACGCCAAAGCGGTGTTGTTCGTCAATCACAACAAGGCCTAGATCGAAGAACTCAACCTTGTCGGCAATAAGGGCGTGAGTGCCAATTACGATTTGAGCTTTACCACTCACCATTTGCAGCAGCGCACGCTTGCGATCAGCCGTGTTCAACTGACCCGTCAAGAGCGTTAGACCAAGTTCGGCTGCAAGGTCAGAACCAAGAGATTCTGCAATGCTCTGGTAGTGCTGACTCGCCAACACTTCGGTTGGAGCCAGAATTGCAGATTGCCCGCCGCTGTCGGCAACCGCGAGCATGGCTCGAAGAGCAACCAGGGTTTTGCCAGAACCTACTTCGCCTTGCAGCAATCGGTTCATTGGGTGAGGCTGAGCCAAATCGTTGGCAATCTGGTGCCCCACTGATACCTGACCGCCAGTTAGCGCAAACGGCAGGCGTGAATCAAACTTCGCTAGGTACCCATTGGCCGAAGCGATGCGTGCGGTGCTGAGTTGATGGGCGTTTTCGTCACGACGTTTGAGCAAGGTTGCTTGCAGTAAAAAGGCTTCGTGAGCGCGTAAGGTGTCGCGAGCGTTCTGCCAATCCTGATTGGTTTCTGGCTGGTGGATTTGCCTGATTGCCGCATCGAGCGAAAGCAGTTTCTCAGTTTCAACTACCAAGGCAGGTAACTCGTCGGTGAGATCGTCGAGGGTATCGAGCACTACTCCCATGGCGCGTTGAAGCATCCAGGTGGTAACGGAACTTGCCGCAGGGTAAATGGGAATCGGAATTTCTGCCCAGCGTTTAGCTTCAGCCTCGCCGAGTTCTTCATCGAAGAGCTCATATTCTGGGTGCGCCAATTGCAGAGTGCCCGAGTAACTGCTGATTTTGCCCGCAAAAAGACCGCGGCTGCCAGGCGTCAAATCTTTGGCTCGCCAAGCCTGATTAAAGAAAGTCAAAGTGATTTTGCCATTACCGTCGGTGATTCGAACCTCGAGAATTGAACCCGATTTGCCTTTCATGCGTCGCTCTTTAAGGTCAACTACCTCGGCAACTACAGTTACAGCCTCACCAATCGGAAGCTGCGAAATTGGGGTTAGTTCTCCGCGAGTGTAATAACGGCGTGGGTAATGCTGAAGCAAATCAGCCAATGTGTGCAGCTTCAAATGGCGTGCAAAAGCCTTAGCAGTTCGATCGCCAAGCAGGCGATCTAGTTTGGTTTGCGGCAGAAGCATGCTTCAATCTTCGCCTACAGGTTAGGCTTTTTGAGTTATGACAAGAATCATTGGCGGAGTGGCGGGTTCACTCAAATTAGCTTCACCAGCAAAAACCACCAGACCTACTAGCGACCGGGTGCGCGAGAGCATCTTTAGTCGACTCGATTCGCAAGGCACATTGCCTGGCGCTCGCGTTCTCGATATTTATGCCGGCACCGGCGCACTTGCACTAGAGTCGCTAAGTCGTGGGGCAACCTTTGCCTCGATGATTGAGAAGAATCGTCAAGCCGCTGCGGTTTGTGAACAAAACGCCAAAAAGGTTGCCAAGGCTCTAGAAGCCGAAGAGATCAGCGGCGAATGGCACGTTCGCGTTGCCGAAGCAAAGCACTTTCTGAAATCTCTAGCTGGGTCAAAATTCGAAGAACTTGAAGGTCCAATCAACATTGTTTTTGTTGACCCACCTTATGAAGTAACCGGCGAAGCTGTGGCTGAAGAATTGGCTGAATTACTTCAATACCTTGCCAAAGATTTCACCGTCATTGTTGAACGATCTAGCCGCAGCGCAGATATTACGTGGCCTGCCGGCTATCAGGTCGAGCTTCGTAAAGACTACGGAGACACTTCTGTGTTTTGGCTCGAGCGCGCTTAGTTTTCAAGCCTAAAGAGCAAAAAATGCCCGCCAATTTGGCGGGCATTTTTATTTGGTTTATTAGAGGTGACGCTCTGGCGCACCAATGTAAAGCTGCTGTGGTCTACCGATGCGGGTAGTCGGGTCTTCCATCATTTCGCGCCAGTGGGCGATCCATCCTGGTAGGCGACCCAACGCAAATAGCGCGGTGAACATTTTTGGCGGGAAGCCCATGGCTTTGTAAATTACACCGGTGTAGAAATCTACGTTTGGGTAAAGCTTGCGAGACACGAAGTACTCATCTGCCAACGCTGCAGCTTCAAGTTCTTTAGCAATGTCTAGTAGCGGGTCATTGATGCCAAGTGACGCCAAAACCTCATCGGCGTGCGCCTTCACAATGCGAGCACGAGGATCAAACGACTTGTAGACGCGGTGGCCGAAGCCCATCAATCGAACGCCGTCTTCTTTGTTCTTCACTCGATCAATAAAGTGCTGAACACCCTTACCCGACTCGTGAATTTCTTTCAGCATTTCAATAACAGCTTCGTTAGCACCACCGTGAAGTGGGCCAAACAATGCGCTAATGCCAGCAGAAACCGAGGCAAACAGGTTCGCTTGGCTTGAACCCACAAGGCGAACAGTCGAAGTTGAACAGTTCTGCTCGTGGTCTGCGTGAAGCACAAGTAGTGTGTCGAGCGCTTTAGTTACAACAGGGTTTTGAATGTAAGGCTCAGCCATGGTGCCGAAAGTCAATCGCAAAAAGTTCTCGACCATGTTTAGCGAGTTATCTGGGTAAAGCAGCGCCTGCCCTGAACTCTTCTTGTGGGCGTAGGCAGCCAAAACCGGAAGTTTCGCGAGCAAACGAATGGTCGAAAGCTCAACCTGCTTGGCATCGTGTGGGTTTAGCGAGTCTTGGTAAAAAGTTGAGAGCGCTGAAACTCCAGATGCCAAAATCGACATCGGATGCGCAGTCTGTGGGAATGCATCGAAGAATAGCTTGAGGTCTTCGTGAAGCAAGGTGTGGCGACGAATGCGGTTGTCGAAATCATCAGCCTGATTTTGATCTGGAAGCTCTCCGTAGATCAACAGGTAAGAAACCTCTAGAAAGCTCTTTTTGCCGGCAAGTTCTTCAATTGGGTAACCTCTGTAACGCAAGATTCCCTGGTCGCCATCGATGAAGGTAATCGCTGACTTGG
>JBDLVP010000032.1:0-3432 GCA_039804705.1 Actinomycetota bacterium | reverse complement strand
GCAATGAGTTCTCAAGCATTACGTCGACAAGGCCAGCTAGTTCTGAGACTGTTTCAGACTTACTCTTAAGCGCAATCATGAACGCACCCATTTGCGCCTCGGTTGCTTGCCCACTCATAATTTCAGACATTGCCCAGGCAGCTGAGGCACGATCGAGGTCGATTCGGTCAAGCAAACGGCCCAAAATTGCTGGCCAAGTGAGCGTTTCAGTCATAGTTCAAAGTTTAGAACAGCCCCAAGGTTTGCGGTGCCAGAAAAATTGTTGAAAAAACTAGGATTTTCCTCTGTTTTGGGGGTCCAAAATGCGGAATCTAGCCCTATTGCGGGGGTAACATTAGAGGTATGTCATCCATGTCAGTGTCGCAATCTTCAGCGCCAGTCATCAACCGACCTAGCGCAACTTCTGTTGGAACAATTGTTTGGCTTGGTAGCGAGGTGATGTTCTTTGCTGGTCTATTCGCAATGTACTTCAGCCTTCGCGCTAACTCACCAGAACTTTGGAACGCACAAACCGCCAAGCTAAATGTGCCGTTCGCTCTGGTCAACACTTTGATTTTGGTGGCTTCATCTTTCACCGCCCAGTTCGGTGTTTTCGCCGCTGAGCGCATGCAGCCAAGACTTACTGGCAAGTGGTACCAGCTTGCTAAATGGGGCATGGTTGAGTGGTTCTTCTTGAGCTACATCATGGGTGCAGTGTTCGTGGCCGGTCAGGCATGGGAATACACCAACTTGATTACCCAAGAGGGAATTCTGCTTTCAAGTGACGCCTATGGCAGCGCTTTCTACATCACCACCGGTTTCCACGCACTGCACGTTACCGGAGGATTGATTGCATTCTTATTGATTATCGGGCGCACCTTTGCAGCGAAAAAGTTTGGTCACTTCGAGGCAACCGGTGCAATTGTGGTTTCTTACTACTGGCACTTCGTTGACGTAGTTTGGATCGGCTTGTTCCTTATCGTTTACGTTTTGAAATAAATCGGAGTCTCAAAGATGAAAAACAAAATGAATTCGGCTCGTCGCAGCAAATTCGCGGCAATCGTTGTTATCGCTTCAGGTCTTCTTGTTAGCGGTGCTGGGTACGCAGTTGCAACTCAGGTTGCAACTACTTCAGCAAGTTCGGCATACACCCAGGCTCAGGTCGATGAAGGCCACAAGCTATTCTTGGCTAACTGTGCATCTTGCCACGGCAAGAACGCAGAAGGCACTCACAATGCCCCTACCCTAATCGGTGTCGGCGCCGCCTCGGTTGACTTCCAGGTTTCATCAGGTCGTATGCCTGCTCAGGCCTCTGGCCCACAGATTCAGGTAAAGCCAGTTCAATTCACCGATGCGCAGATTGCTGAACTTGCTGCCTACGTTGACTCGCTTGCACCTGGCCCATCGGTTCCAACCGAAGGTCAAACCGCGGCCAACGGAAACGCCACTCGCGGTGGAGAACTATTCCGCATTAACTGTGCCATGTGCCACAACGCTGCTGGTGCAGGTGGCGCATTGACTCAAGGAAAGTACGCTCCTTCACTTATGGGTGCGAGTGGTACTGAAATTTACGAGGCAATGATCACTGGCCCACAGAACATGCCGGTTTTCAACGATGCCAACTTGACCCCTACCGACAAAAAAGACATCATCACGTACTTGAATTACCTTCAAACAAACCCTTCAGTCAGCGGGCTTGACCTTGAGAATATTGGTCCGGTTGCTGAGGGACTATTTGTCTGGGTAGCAGTACTTGGTCTAATTATTGGCATTACCGTATGGCTTGGCGCCAAGTCGAACTAGGTTTACGAAAGCAATAAGGGAGCACACATAGTGAGCAAGAAAGAGCCAGCAGGCCAAAAGCCATTCGATGGCGAACACGACTACAGTGCAGGTCTAGCAGTTGTAGCACCTGACCCAGTTGCAAACCCAGGTCTTGAGCCGCACCGTGTGCGCATGACCGACAAGAGCCCAGCTCACGAAAAGCGTGCTGCTCGACAGGTAGCAACATTGTTCTTCGTGTCGATTTTTGGCAGCGCGTTTGCAATCTACGCATACATTGCATTCCCAATTACTAACGAGCTCTGGACCGTGCGCAACAACACACTGTTGCTGGGCCTTGGCATTGCACTTGGCTTGTTCGGAATCGGTTTTGGCGCTGTGCACTGGGCAAAAACCCTTATGCCAGACAACGAGGTGTCTGAACCTCGACACCAAACCCGTGGCAGCGAGGAAGTACGAGCTCGCGCAATCGAGATCGTAAACCTCGCTAACGAAGAGTCAGGTTTCACACGCCGTAAGTTGATTCGCCGAAGCCTTTACGGTGCTTTGGCTTTGTTCCCACTGCCGGCAATCGTCTTGTTCCGCGACCTCTCTCCTGCCACCGACCCAACTGAAGAACTTCGTCACACTCTTTGGGAATCTGGCAAGCGACTAACCCACGACCCAAGCGGCGCGCCAATCAAGGCATCTGATTTGACCGTTGGTTCGGTTTTCCACGTAATTCCAGAAGGCTTGATGAACCCTGAAGACGGTTCGCACGCGGCCGACATGCTTGAGCAAAAAGCTAAGGCTGCAGTTCTTCTAGTGCGACTTGACCCAGAGGATATCAACTCAGACCGCGAAAAAGAGTGGGGCTACAACGGAATCGTTGCCTACTCGAAGATTTGCACTCACGTTGGTTGCCCAGTAGCTCTATATGAGCAACACACCCACCACCTTCTTTGCCCTTGCCACCAGTCAACTTTCGACTTGGCAAATGACTGCAAGGTTGTATTTGGTCCGGCTAGCCGACCACTTCCTCAGCTACCTATTACCGTTGACGCCGAAGGCTACCTAGTTGCTAAGAGCGACTTCTTAGAACCTGTTGGCCCTAGCTTCTGGGAGCGCTAAATCATGAGCACTGCTACTAACACTCAGAAAAAGGGCGGATTCCTAGCGGGAACCGCTAACTACCTAGACGAGCGCGTTGGCGTTGCAGGAATTCTTAAGGAATTCGGCCGCAAGATCTTCCCTGACCACTGGTCTTTCATGCTCGGTGAAGTCGCTCTCTACAGCTTCTTGGTTTTGTTGCTGTCAGGAACCTTCTTGACTTTCTTCTTCCAGCCAGCCATGACTCCGGTTATTTATGACGGTGTTTACGGACCTCTAAAGGGTGCGGAAATGTCAATTGCTTACGCATCTACCCTCGACATCTCATTTGAGGTGCGCGGCGGGTTGCTAATGCGCCAGGTTCACCACTGGGCTGCTCTGTTGTTCGTTGCAGCAGCGGGCCTTCACATGATGCGCGTGTTCTTCACGGGTGCTTTCCGCAAGCCACGTGAAATCAACTGGTTGGTTGGTTTCGTGCTTTTTGTTCTTGGCATGGCTGCCGGCTTCACCGGTTACTCGCTTCCTGATGACCTTCTTTCGGGTAACGGCTTACGAATCATCGACGGCATGATCAAGGGTGTT
>JBDLVP010000031.1:0-3305 GCA_039804705.1 Actinomycetota bacterium | reverse complement strand
ATGCCTTTTACTGCTTATGAAGTAGCAGGTGAGCGTCGTTTGGTTTGGACCACCTTCATGCCAAGCCAGGTCGACATTGATATCAAGCACGAGAAGGGTCAGCTTTACCTTCGTCGTGTTTTAGATGCCCTAGCTTCTGGTGGCGTTAAAGTTGTGCGCCTTGATGCAGTTGGTTATGCGGTCAAGACCCCTGGCACCGACTCTTTCATGACCAAAGAAACGCTCGAGTTCGTTGAAGAAATCGCTGAGCTAATTCGTTCTTACGGAATGCGCGTATTGGTTGAAGTTCACGCTCACTACACCCAACAGCTCGACATCGCTCCCCTGGTTGATTTGATCTACGACTTTCAGACTGCGCCACTGTTGCTGCACTCATTCTTTACCGGAACAGTCGACCGTCTCGACGACTGGTTCAAGATTCGACCAAACAACTGCCTGAACGTGCTCGATACCCACGACGGCTATGGCGTAATCGATGGTGGCCCAATCAATGGCCGCCCAGGTCTGATTACCCAAGACGAAATGGCAAACATTTTCGCAGTGGCCGAAAAGAATACAAAGGGCCATTCGGCAATCGCCAGCGTTGTGCCTCAGTGGTTCACCTTGCCTCACCAGATCAACGCAACCTTGCCGAACATTGTTGCCAACGACACCGCCTATGTCATTATGCGCGCGGTGCAGTTCTTCTTGCCAGGTGAACCTCAGGTTTACTACGTTGGCCTTTTCAACGGCATGGATGACCAAGAGCTCTTCAACAAAACCAAGCAGGGTCGCGATGTGAACCGTCACAACTACACCCCTGCTGAGATCAAAACTGCACTTCAGCAGCCAGTTACCAAGGCAATCGTCGCCCTGGCAAGACTGCGCAACAGCATTGTGTTTGAAGGGCAGTTCGCCTGGAAGGTAAGCGGCTCAGACACTTTAGAGATGTCTTGGACTAAAGGCACTGACAAGGCAACTCTGAACTTTGCAACTACTGTTAGCAACCCGCACTTCACTATCACTGTTGAAGATGCAAACGGTAGCCGCTCGTTTAACTCGGTTGAAGAACTGGGTAGCCTCTAGACATAAAAAATCCCCCTGCAATGGCAGGGGGATTTTTTATTGAATTACTTGATTACTTCTGAGCGCTGCGGCGACGGCTGCGAACAACCGATGCACCTGCAACTAGAAGTGCGATTCCCGCGAACAAGCTCTCGTTTGAGTTTGAGCCGGTGGTTGCTAGCTTCTTCTTAGCTGCACAAGCTGCAGTTTCGATTCCACACTTAGGTCCCCAGTACTCGAAAGTAGCTGATTCAGGTGCAAACGATGAGGTGTATTCAGCTGCAGTGATCTGAGCCCAAGTGGTCAAGATGGCAGTGTAGTTACCAGGCTGAAGGTCGGCCTCGAAGTGCGACCAGCGGTCATTGGTGTTTGATTCGCCATTGGTTGGGAAAGTGTCACCGTTAAACCACTGGTTCGAAGACAAGAAACTGCTAGATGCTGCGTCGTCGTTACATCCAACTACTCCAGCATCAAGGTCACTTGGGTTGAAGTTGCTGTAAAGAGCCAAGTATGGGTCTGAAATTGGGTTAGCCGCGATATTGTTATCATATGCTGGATTTTGACCCACAATACGGAAGGTGTAGTGTCCAGCTTTTTTGATGGTAATAGTTAGGCCAACATAAACGCGCTCGCTTCCCGAGTCAAGGTTGCAGTCTGTGTTGTCGTTTAGGTTGCCGCCTGATACCCAACCTGCAGAGTTGTTCAGGTCAAGGCTTAGAGGGTTTGCCGGAATGGTAGCGGTTACGGTGTCTAGAAGTTCACCCTGTGGGTTAGCAATGTCAGCAGCGTGTGCTGCGGTGCGCCGAACATCGAAGTTGCTGCAACAAGTGCAACTGCCGCGAATTTGCTTGAAAGTTTCATTTTTTCCTTTGAAGAATTTGTAGGTGCTTTAAATCTAGTTTCTTAAATCGAAATGTGCGAGAGGCTGATTTATTTTTCACACTAAATGTTCGGATAAACCGAATTCAATTTTGCAAATAGTGAGCCTATTCTGAAGCGACAGGGGCTTGGCCGTGCAGTTGAATCTTGCGCGGAAGGCTAAAGACCAAAAGGAAAGCTGCAACAGCCATAATGGCTGAAGTCAGCATTGCGTTTGATGCACCTTCTTTAAATGCCGCTGCAACCATTGCTTGAGTCGGTTGCCCGGTGAACTTAATCGCGCTGAACAAAATCGAACCGATGATAGCAACGCCAATTGCTGTTCCTAGTCGCTGCATGGTTTGAACTACTCCGCTTGCGGCTCCGGCTTCTGAGTTTTCAACGGTGGCAACAATGAACTGAACGTTTGGAGCCAAGAAGAATCCGTTGCCGCAACCTGCAAGAAGCAGACCTGGCAAAAGAACCCAGCTGTTTAGTTGGTCGATTGCCAAGTAATTCAAAAGCATCCAGGTGATCGCAAGACCAATGGCAACCATAGCTGCGCCGATTACCAAAACTAGGCGGCCGATTTTTGCGGCCCACTTTGAGCTTTGCGATGAAATGATTGCTGTTCCCACTGCGAATGGCAGGGTTAGCAAGCCAGACTCAAGCGCGGTGTGCCCCAAACCGCCCTGCCAAAGCAGCGACAGCGAAAAGAAAATTGAGGTGAAAGCAGCGAAGTAAACCAAGGCCAAAACTGACCCGAGAGTAAAACTTGCGTGATGAAAAAGTCTTGGTGGAACTAGTGCAGAACCGCCACGCTTAGTAAACGCAACCTGCCAAATTGCGAACAGAACCAATGCAACGATTCCGGCAACCATAGTTTGCCAGATCCAAGTCGGCCATCCTTCTTGTTGCCCCTGAATCAATGGAATCAGAATTCCGCTCAATCCTGCGCTGAGCAAAATGACCCCGAGCCAGTCCATGCGGTTAGAGCGATCAGCGTGCGCGTCGCCCGCAGGCAACATGCGAATTGCAAACAAAACGGTAGCGATTCCGATTGGAAGGTTCACAAAGAAAACCCATCTCCAACCCTCAGCTTCACCAAAAGCCTGAATCAAAAGGCCACCTGCAATTTGGCCGAAAGCGCTCGAGATTCCAATGACTGAGCCCATAATTGCAAAGGCTTTTCCGCGCTCTTTGCCCTGAAACAAAAGTTGAATAAACGAGCCAACAGCTGGCACAAAAATACCGCCGGCAAGACCCTGCAGAATTCGGCCAAGAATGATGTCGAAGTCATTTGCAGCGAAGCCACAATATGCGCTGGCCGCGGTGAACAGACCAACACCGATAATGTAAACCCACTTGTGGCCAAGTCGGTCGCCAATTCGACCCGAAGGAAT
>JBDLVP010000030.1:0-4104 GCA_039804705.1 Actinomycetota bacterium | reverse complement strand
CTTGCTAAGGGCTTGTTTCACAAAGTTCTAAGCATTTCGCCTTGCACGGCTTCGCGCACTCGCGAGATTGCAACTCTTGAAACTCTGCAGCTCGCTGAACTTGCTGGGGTTTCTAACAATCTAGAAGGCTGGTCGAGACTAAGCGAAGCCGAGATTTTGGCGGTTGAAGATCGCTACCGCGAAAGCATTTTGGTCGGCAATCTAAGTGACTTAGCTATTCACCTAGACCGTTCAGCCACCGACAATCAGATGCACCTGGCTTGCCAACCCTTTGTTGATGGCGAGGTACTTCCCCACAATCCCATTGAAGCTTTTAAGATCGGGGTTGGCGATGAATACTCACTGGTTATCGGGGCAACCAGTGAAGAGTTTGTGGCTCCGCAATTTGTGCCAGTTGATAAAGCCGGATCGCTTGATTGGCTTCGCAAACTAAAGCGCTCTGAGGCGATTTCGCCAGCGGTTGATGCTGTTCTGGCCAATGAGGCTAACGAGCATGACCCAATTGGCCGTGTGCTGACGCAAACTCTGTTTCGCGATACTGTTCGTTCGGTTGCTTTTGCTCGCAAACGAGATGGCGTGAAAACCTGGGTTTACGACTTCGACTGGAAGAGCCAAGTTTCACTTCGTGCTCAACACTGCATCGATTTGCCTTTTGCCTGGAACTTGCTTGATGCCGAGGGTGTGAGCATTGCGCTGGGCAAGAACCCGCCGCAAAGCCTTGCCGATGCTATGCACCAGAGTTGGCTCGGGCTCATGAAAGAAAATCAGCCTCATTGGAACGCTTTTGGCGAATCTGGGGTTATTACAGTGTTCGACGAATCGGGCTCAACCCCAATAGTCGATGCCAACCTCGAGCACTTCAGCCCAGCGAAAGGGTAACAGCATGAGAATTTTGATTTCAGGAGCCACCGGTTTGATTGCCACTGAACTGGCCAAACAAATTGTTGCTCGCGGCGATGTTGCAGTACGCCTGGTTCGTCGCGCTGCAACTGACGCTGACAAACCAACTAGCAACGAGATTCCTTGGAATCCGAGCACAGGTGAAATTCTGCCTGGTGCGATAGACACCGTTGATGCAGTAGTCAACTTGGCTGGAGCGACCACTGGCAAACTGCCGTGGACCAAATCTTATGAAGCTGAGTTGATCAACTCGCGACTTGATTCAACCCGCACGTTGGTGAACGCCATTAATACGGCAGAGAAACCGCCAAAGGTTTTGGTGAGCGGTTCGGCCTCGGGTTTCTATGGCGATACCGGTCAAGAGTGGGTAAGCGAAACAGCCCCGAACGGCACCGGTTTCTTGGCCGAGCTCGCGGCCAAATGGGAGGCAGAAGCTGCCAAAGTGAAAACCCGCTTGGTTATTGTGCGAACCACCATGGTCTGCTCTAAAAAACTTGGTGCACTTGGTCGATTGTTGCCGCTAATCAAGCTCGGCGTTGCCGGCCCATTGGGCCGAGGAACCCAGTGGTGGGCCTGGATTAGCCTGCGCGACGAAGCACGCGCAATCTTGCATCTAATCGACACGCAGAGCGCCAGCGGGCCTTATAACCTAACTGCTCCTGAACCTGCAACCTGCACCGAAGTGGTGAAGGCTCTCGCTAAAGAATTACACCGCCCAGCTTTTGTACCGGTTCCAGCATTTGCCCTTCGCTTGGCATTCGGAAAAGGCGCCGATGAACTTCTGCTTTGCGATCAGAATCTAAAGGCTGACCACCTGCTTGCCAGCGGTTTTGTTTTTGAACACCCAACCCTGAGCTCAATGGCTCGTTATGTGTGCAGCAAATAACATCTAGTTAATTGAAAAACCCGCAAGGCTTTTGCCTTGCGGGTTTCTCGTTAGGTTTTGTTATTCAGCTAAGTCGGCATTGCGGGCAACAATAGTTACCACGTTGTTTTCGACCGAAAGAAAACCATCGTCAGCAAGGGCTTTTACGCTCTGGCCGTCTTCGAGAGTGATACGAACTTCGCCGCCATCAGCAAGAATGGCAAGCATTGGCTCGTGACCAGCTAGCAGACCGATTTCACCTTCAACGGTTTTGGCAACGACCATTTTGGCCTCGCCTGACCATACGGCTTTTTCGGCTGAAACTAGCTCTACGCGAAGAGTGTTAGACACGATTACTTAGTTTCTTTCTGAATCTTCTCGTACTGGCGCATGATGTCTTCGATGCCACCAATGTTGAAGAATGCCTGCTCAGGAATGTGGTCAAACTCACCGGTAGCGATCTTGTTGAAGCCTTCGATGGTTTCTTTCAACGGAACAGTTGAACCAGCAACACCGGTGAACTTGGTAGCCATATAGGTGTTCTGAGACAAGAACTGCTGAATGCGACGAGCGCGGCTTACGGTTACCTTGTCTTCTTCGCTCAATTCTTCAACACCAAGAATGGCGATGATCTCTTGGAGCTCTTTGTTCTTCTGCAAGATCTTCTTAACCGCGGTAGCAGTCTCGTAGTGGTCTTTGCTGATGAAGCGAGGGTCAAGAATACGTGAGGTTGAGGTCAACGGGTCAACCGCTGGGTACAGACCCTTCGAAGCAATTTCACGGCTTAGCTCAGTAGTTGCATCTAGGTGAGCAAAGGTGGTTGCAGGAGCTGGGTCGGTGTAGTCATCGGCTGGAACGTAAATAGCCTGCAACGAAGTGATCGAGTGACCACGGGTTGAGGTAATGCGCTCCTGCAGAAGACCCATCTCGTCAGCCAAGTTTGGCTGGTAACCCACGGCTGATGGCATGCGACCTAGAAGTGTCGAAACCTCAGAACCGGCCTGGGTGAAACGGAAGATGTTGTCGATGAACAAAAGCACGTCTTGCTTCTGAACGTCACGGAAGTACTCAGCCATGGTTAGAGCTGAAAGTGCAACACGAAGACGGGTGCCAGGTGGCTCATCCATCTGACCGAACACGAGGGCGGTCTTGTCGATAACACCTGACTCGGTCATTTCTTCGATTAGGTCGTTACCTTCACGGGTACGCTCACCCACACCGGCGAATACCGAAACACCATCGTGGTCTTCTGCCACGCGGTAAATCATTTCTTGAATAAGAACGGTCTTACCAACACCAGCACCACCGAATAGACCGATCTTTCCACCCTGAACATACGGGGTCAAAAGGTCGATTACCTTGATACCGGTTTCGAACATCTGAGTCTTTGACTCAAGCTGGTCGAATGCAGGCGGCTGGCGGTGAATTGGCCAGGTCTCGGTGATTTCGATCTTCTCTCCAGGCTTGGCGTTCAAGATCTCACCAGTTACGTTGAAAACCTTACCCTTGGTAACGTCACCAACTGGCACCGAAATAGGTGCGCCAGTGTCGGTAACCAAACCGCCACGAACCAAACCATCGGTTGGCTTTAGCGCGATGGCGCGAACTAGGTCGTCGCCAAGGTGCTGAGCAACCTCAAGGGTAAGAGTGGTCTTCTCACCATTTAGGTCAATGACAGTGGTAAGTGCGTTGTAGATCTCAGGAATTGAATCGTGCGGAAACTCGATGTCAACCACTGGACCGGTCACGCGAGCAATGCGACCCTGGATGTTCTTCTCGGCCATGTGCTTTTCTCTTTCTTATTCTTCGCTGGCGGTGGCAAGTGCATCGGCACCACCGACGATTTCGGAAATCTGTTGGGTAATTTCGGCCTGACGAGCCGAGTTGCTAAGACGGGTGTAGTTCAAGATGAGCTTCTCGGCGTTGTCAGTCGCCGACTTCATTGCCTTTTGGCGGGCAGCGTGCTCAGAGGCAGCTGACTGCAGCATTGCGTTGAACAAAACGCTCTCGATGTAAACCGGAAGTAGAGCGTCAAGAACTTTGTGAGCATCTGGTTCGAACTCATAAAGCGGGAATGCCTCGCTATTGCTTGGGGCTTCTTCGGCCTCAACAATTTGCAATGGCAATAGGCGAACGGTCTCAGGAACCTGAGCCATCATTGACACAAATCGGTTGTAGATGAAGTGAATTTCTTGCACTCCACCCTCTTCTAGCGGAGTGTTGAAAGCTTCAAGAACAGCGTTTGCAATTTCTTGCGCAACTGAAACCTGAGGAAGATCAGTTCCGCCTGTCCAGACTCGCTTGGCTTCACGACGACGGAAGTTAAAGTTGCTAACTGC
>JBDLVP010000029.1:0-7415 GCA_039804705.1 Actinomycetota bacterium | reverse complement strand
AGGCACTTGAAGAAGACGGCATTGGCCGACCTTCAACCTATGCCTCGATTTTGTCGGTGATTTTGTCTAAGGGTTATGTGGTCAAGCGCGGCCAAGCGTTGGTTCCGCAGTGGATTGCGTTCTCGATGACTAGGTTCCTTGAAGATAACTTCGGTCACCTGATTGACTACGACTTCACCGCACAAATGGAAAACGACCTCGACAAGATTGCTGACGGTCAACTTGACCGCAGTACTTGGCTAAAGAAGTTCTACTTTGGTGGCGGTCAAGAGCCAGGCCTGGTTGAGACAGTGGCAAACCTGGTTGACCAAGACCCACGTGCCATCAACTCATTCCCACTCTCTGACAACGTGACATTGCGCACCGGAAAGTACGGCCCATACCTTGAGGTTCAACTCGAGCCAGGCGCTGAGGGCGCTGATGAAACAGGTCGTCGAGTAGTCAACATTCCAGAGGAGCTGGCTCCTGATGAACTAACTTCAACTAAGGTTCAAGAGCTCATTGATGCGCCGGTTGTGACCGACCGTGTTCTTGGTGTTGACCCTGAATCGGGCCTTGAAGTTCTATTCAAAGATGGTCGCTATGGCCCATATGTTCAGTTGAACGATGAAAAGGCAGACAAGCCAAAAACTGCGTCTCTGTTCAAATCGATGAGCGCCGCAGACATTGACCTTGAGACCGCGCTTCGTTTGCTTTCACTACCTCGTGTAGTTGGCGTTGACCCAACCACCGAAGAAACCATTACCGCTCAAAACGGTAAATATGGCCCTTACCTGGTGAAGGGTAAAGACTCTCGTTCACTAACCAGTGAAGAGCAAATTTTTGATTTGACCCTTGAGCAAGCACTTGAGATTTACACGCAACCGAAATACGGAGGCCGAAAGACCGCCGCAACTCCGTTGCGCGAATTCGGAGATGACCCAGCGAGCGGTGGCGCAGTGCAGGCCAAGACCGGCCAATTCGGTCCATATGTCACCGATGGTTTTGTAAACGCGACTATTCCTAAAGATGAACCAATCGATGAGCTCAACGCAGATCGCGCTTTCGAACTTTTGGCAATTCGACGAGAAAAGCTTGGCCTTGAACCAGGTGTTGCACCTGCCAAGGTAGGTCGTTCATCGGCACGCAAAACCGCACCGACTCGCACAGTAAAGCGCGGCGCAACTCGAAAGAGCAAGTAACTCATGAGCGGACTGTTCATTTCATTTGAAGGCATTGACGGGGTAGGCAAATCTACTCAGGCAAACCTTCTTGAGCAGTTCTTGATTGAAAATGGCCAACAAGTTACCCGCACCTTTGAACCAGGCGGAACCAAACTTGGGCAAGAAATTCGCAATTTGTTATTGCACCGTAAAGGTGCGGTTGCTCCTCGAGCTGAAGCATTGCTTTATGCGGCAGACCGCGCTCACCATGTTGCAGCGGTTGTTCGACCAGCACTCGAAGCTGGCCAAATTGTTCTGACCGATCGCTACTTTGACTCATCGGTTGCCTATCAAGGCGCAGGTCGATCGCTCAGCGAAGCGGAAATTCGTGAAATCTCAATGTGGGCAACCGGCTCTCTCTTGCCAGATTTGACCGTATTGCTAGACCTCGAGGCATCGGCTGCGGCGGCTCGTCGTGAAACCACAGGTGAAGCACCAGATCGCCTAGAGCAAGAGAAAATCGAGTTCTTCGAGGCAGTGCGCGAGGGCTTCTTGCGACTTGCTTCGGCTGAGCCAAACCGATTCTTAGTTGTAGATGCGAGTTCATCAGTTGAGCAAATGCAAAGCCAGATTCGAAGCCGTGTTAGCGAGTTGCTAAAGCGCTAATGAGCCAGGCAATTTGGAACGAAATGCACGGCCAATCTGAGGCTGTTGCTCAACTAGAACAATCAGTTGCTCATCGCGACAACGGGGTTCACCACGCCTGGCTTTTCACTGGTCCTCCGGGTTCAGGTCGCAGCAACATAGCTCGAGCTTTTGCAGCGGCGCTGCTTTGTGCCGAAGGTGGCTGCGGCACCTGTAAAAGTTGCTTGTCTGTTCTAGGCGGGAGCCATCCTGATGTTTCAGTTCTGACAACCGAGCGCGTTCAAATCGCCATCGACGACATTCGCGATTTAGTTTCTAACTCGTATTTCGGCTCTTCGATTGGCAAGTACCGAATCATGATTATTGAAGACGCCGACCGCATGGCTGAGCGTTCTTCGAATGTTTTGCTGAAGGCGCTTGAAGAGCCACCTGCCGGAACTATCTGGATGCTCTGTGCTCCGAGCGAGGCAGATCTGTTGCCAACCATTCGTTCGCGAGTTCGTCGCATTTCTCTCAAGGTGCCGAGCGTGCGAGAAGTTGCCGATCTTCTGATTCAGCGCGACGGAGTTTCTGAAAAACTAGCGCTGCAGGTTGCTGCCGAGTCGCAAAGCCACATTGGCATGGCTCGCAGACTAGCCGAGTCTTCTGAGGCGCGAAGTCGTCGTCGTGAAACCCTGCTAGCTGCCCTTGGCATCAAAGGAATCAGTTCAGCGATGTTTACCGCGGAGCGTTGGCTAGATGTTGCTAAAAAAGATGCCGAAGCTTTGACCACCGAGCGCGATGCCGAAGAGCGCTCTCAACTAATGACAACTTTTGGTCTCGAGCCAGGTGCCACTATTCCGCCTGCACTTCGGAGTGAATTCAAGCAGCTTGAGGAATCGCAAAAGCGCCGCGCTACCCGTTCACTTCGTGATGGCATCGATCGAATCATGGTCGACCTTATGTCTTTGTATCGCGATGTATTGCTGGTGCAACTTGGTGCCAAGGTTGACCTAGTAAACCAAGACCTGCACGAGTCAATCGAAACGCTGGCTCGCGAAACCCAGCCAGAAAACACTCTTGCAAAACTCGAAGCAATTTCAACTGCCCGTCACCGCATCGATTCAAACGTGCAAAACCTAATTGCTCTCGAAGCTCTTGCAGTCACTCTGCGCAGACGCGACTGAACATGAGAAAACTGAAATTCTTATCGGTAGCCATGGCAGCCGCATTAGCACTCACAGCCTGCACGCCACAAACTGCGCCAAATAAAAGTGCCTCGCCATCCGCGACTGAAACACCTGTTAACCTAAGCGCTTATTACTCGCAAAAACTCAGCTGGAAGAAATGCGGCACCCACCTAAAGTGTTCGAAAGTTAGCGCACCGCTTGATTACGCAGACTTGTCGCAGGGCTCAATCAAGTTGGCAATCGTGCGTTACTCGAATACTAAAAACAAGGCTCTCGGCCAGCTAGTGATGAACCCTGGTGGCCCAGGTGCATCAGGCTACGACTTCGTGAAAAACTCAGTTACTGAAATCGGCACCGATCGCCTGCGAGCTCACTACAACATTGTGGGCTTCGACCCTCGCGGTGTTCAGCACAGCACAGCCGTGCATTGCCTAAGCGCAAAGCAAATGGATTCGTTCTTTTACGATGCTTCGGGTTACGCAATCGGGTCGCCCGAAGATTTGGCACACAGCAGAACTCAGGCGCAAATTTTTGGTGCAGCCTGCGCGAAAAACACCGGCAAGCTATTGGCTCACGTTGACACTGAGTCGGCAGCCAAAGATCTCGACATTATTCGAGCAGCCCTCGGTCAGCCAAAACTCGACTATTTGGGCTTTAGCTACGGAACCTATTTGGGAACCGTTTATGCCGCAATGTTCCCAACCATGGTTGGCCATTTTGTGCTCGATGGAGCAATTGACCCCAACGCCAGCGGTGACGACCAGAGCGTTCATCAGCTAGTGGGTTTTGACCTTGCACTCAAGAACTACCTCAAATATTGCCTCTCGAACACTGATTGCCCATTCAGTGGTTCACTCGAAAAGGCTCAAAAGAAGGTTCAAAGTTTCCTGCTCTCAACTGAAACTAAACCGTTGAAAAACAAGGATGAACCAAATCGCAAAGCCACCGTTTGGGCAGTAGAAACCGGCATGATGATGGCGCTGTACTCAAATGATTACTGGACCTACCTGACCGATGCATTCAAAGAGGCATTCAAAAACAAAAATGGTGCAAACTTCATGCGCCTTGCCGATTTCTATAACGACCGCGGAACCGACGGCAAATACCTTTCGAATATCAACGAGGCCAACATAGCCATTTCATGTGTTGACTCTCGCGAACCGGCAACGCCAGAGGCCCTAGCGGCGCAAAATGCCAAGTTGCTTGCCGCTAGCCCAACTCTAGGTCGGTACTGGCTCAACGGTGCAGTGTTGTGTGACAAATGGCCATACCCTGCGGTTCACACCATCACCGATTTTTCGGCAAAGGGCTCACCACGAATTTTGGTCATTGGAACCACCGGCGACCCGGCAACCCCTTATGAGCAAGCGGTTAGTTTGGCTCACAATGTTCTGGCAAACGGCTACCTGCTGACTTATCAAGGTGAAGGCCACACCGCCTATGGCCGCAGCAATTCGTGCGTTTCAAATTCCGTGGATGATTTCTACCTAAGCGCAACCTTGCCGGCAACCGAACCTCGCTGCTAAGCGCAAACTAAACTAGAACCTGTCTGGTTCTCCAGCATTGCCGCCTTAGCTCAGTTGGTAGAGCAGCTCCCTCGTAAAGAGCAGGTCAAGGGTTCAATTCCCTTAGGTGGCTCTGTTTAGCTCGGTGCTTGTTTAGCTCAGTGCCTTTTCAACCCAGCGCCTTTTCAACTCATTGTCGGTGTCTCGCCATAAACTCACCTTGCAACTTGATTTTTACATTTACGCCTTTGGGTTGAAATGAATCAAGTAAAAAGAATCGGTTTGGTGGGGAAAATGAAAAAACCAGGATGCCTCGGAATATTCGGGCTGTTGTTGATTTTGGGCGCAATTACTTCGTTGGCTAAAGATCCGGTCGGTGGCCCAATTCTGTTGGGTGCAGTAATCGTTATTGCGATTTTCTGGTACCTGATTTCGAAGGGCAAGATGCCGGCGGGAATTGTTTCTCGTGGCACTGCCAGGCGTGAAAGTTTGGCTGATCAACTTGAAGAGCTGAGCGTGAACCTTCCATTTGCTGGGCCGCTACCAATCGCCCTAGCATCCGATGAAATTCCGATTTATCAATTGCATGGAGTCAACCTAATTGAGTCTCGCTCAAATGGTTCTTCTTATTCAGGCGGCAGCCAGGGCTTTAGCTTTAGGGTAATGAAAGGTGTTTCCTATCGTGTGGGCGCAAACAAAGGCCAACTGCAGAGAAACCCAGATTCGTTGCAAATTATCGACAATGGCGTAGCAACCTTTACTAGCAAGCGGGTTATTTTTGCCGGTCAGGCAGCCAGCCGCGAATGGAAGCTAGATTCAATTCTCAATATCGAAAACACTGGCAATGGCGCCCAGGTAATGATCGCAGTTAAAAACCGAATGAAAACCTCAGGGCTTTCGGCTGAAAACCGCGATGACATTTTGCCTGGCCTCTTGTTTGCTATTGCCGCAGACTGTTTCAACGGTGGAATCGAAGCTGCCAAACACCGTTGCCAAGTAACTGCTCAGGCATTTCGCGCGTTGAATTCCGGAACCTCTGAAGAAGATGCCACTGCAATGGCGAATTCTGCCTTCACTAAAAGCGAGCCGTCGGCTAGCTCGAATTCTGTTGAAGCAGCTGCACCAAAGAACGCTACTAAAACAAGTTCTGGTGAACTGGTTTTCAAAACAGGCGACGAAGAATTCGAGACTGTTGGCGAGTCTTTCCATGCACAGGAATACGAGAACATCAGGGTGGATCAGAAGCTGAACTTTGGCGACACCGCACCATTTACTTTTGATTTAGTAGCTGAGCCGTTCAACAAGTTCAGCAAGAACGGGCATGCGGTTGCCATTCAGCTCAACGGGGTCACCTTGGCTCACATTTCAGAAGATGAAAATACTGACTTCTTTGAATTGCTTAAGGAATACAACGGTCGAGGCAAATGCGCCGGTGAGATTTACTTTGCGCCGCAAGAAGAAGTTACAAAAAACTCTCTTACACTCTTTTGCATCACACCACCCGAAGCGCAGTAAAAGTCAATCGCTAAACGGGCATAGACTGCGAATATGAGTGATGTTGCAAATAACAAACCATCAATTCGCTTTCTGGGGGCAGCCGGCACAGTAACCGGTAGTCGTTTCCTGCTCACGTGCGGTGACACCAAAGTTTTGATTGACTGCGGAATGTTCCAGGGAATCAAAACCCTGCGTGAACGCAACTGGGAAAAATTCGAAGTTGACCCGCACTCGATCGATGCGGTGGTTCTAACGCACGCCCACCTAGACCACTGTGGGTTCTTGCCGCGCCTGGTTAGGCAAGGCTTTAGCGGACCTGTCTATTCAACTCACTACACCGCAAAACTAGCTGAAGTGATTCTGCGCGACTCGGCTCGAATTCAAACCGAAGATGCAAAATACGCAGCGAAAAAGCAGTTTTCAAAGCACAACCCACCATTGCCACTTTATGAAGAAGGCGATGTTGATAACACCGTAAAGCTTTTCAACACTGAAGACTTCGGGGTTCGGGTAAAGGTTGCCAACGAAACATTCGTCACTTTCTACCCAAGTGGCCACATTCTTGGTGCGGCTTATTTGAAGGTTGAATTCTTCGGCAAAAAGTTGGTATTTACCGGCGACATGGGCCGACCTGATCACCCGCTACTGGTTGCGCCAGCACAAATGCCAGTTGAGCCGCTTGATGCACTTATTACCGAGTCAACCTACGGTGACCGCGAGCACGAGCCAGTTACCGACAACTTCGAGCAAATAATTAACGAGACCATCGATCGCGGCGGCTCAGTTCTGATTCCAGCATTTGCGGTTGACCGCACCGAAGTGATTTTGGTTCGCCTGCGTGAACTAGTTGAAGCTGGCAAGATTCGCAGAGTGCCAATTTATGCCGATTCACCAATGGCACTGAAGGCGTTGGCTTTCTATCGTGAAGCGATCGATCATGGCTCCGCAGAGATTCGCCCAGAGGTTAAGGCCGAGTGGGTTGGCCGCGACCCGTTTGACCCAGGAACACTGGTTGAGCTCACTTCAGTTGAAGAGAGCAAGTCAATCAACAACCCAACTACACCATGCATCATCATTTCAGCCTCTGGAATGGCAACCGGTGGGCGAGTAGTCCACCACTTGCGCAACATGCTTCCTAACAGCAAAGACACTGTAATTTTGGTCGGCTATCAGGCGATCGGTACCCGTGGCCGCACTTTGAGCGATGGTGCTGAGTTTGTGAAAATGCACGGTGAGCTGGTTCCGGTAAAAGCTCAGATTGAGAAGGTTATGTCGTTCTCAGTTCACGCCGACGGTAACGAACTTGTGAAATGGATCGGCTCGCACGCGCAAAACCTGAAAAAGGTTTTCGTGGTTCACGGTGAATCAGGTGCGGCTGAAATCTTCAGCGACAGAATCAAGGCGCAACTCGGCCTAAACGCGAGTGTGCCGCATGACGGGCAAAGCTTCGAACTTTA
>JBDLVP010000028.1:0-6541 GCA_039804705.1 Actinomycetota bacterium | reverse complement strand
TTCGTTTTCGTGGTGCGGGAATCTAAGGTCTAGGCCACCACCGTGAATGTCGAAACGTGAACCCAAGTATTTAGTCGACATTGCCGAGCACTCGATGTGCCAGCCTGGGCGACCTGCGCCAAAGCGAGTGTTCCAGCTTGCAGATTCTGGTTCTCCAGGCTTGGCTGCTTTCCAGAGTGCAAAGTCGCGTGGGTCTCTCTTGGCCTTCGAAGGCGCATCGCCAGTGTCTGGCAGGTCGGCAATTTTCTGATTGGTAAGTTCGCCATATGCTGGCCACTTTGAGGCTGCGAAATAAACATCAGCTGAGCCATCTTCGGCCTGGTAGGCATAGCCGTTGGCAATCAGGCGCTCGATCAGATCGAGCATCTCTGGAATGCTCGCGGTTGCTCGCGGCTCATAGGTTGGCGGGGCAATTCTCAAGGCGCGGTAAGCCTGGTTGAACTCAAGCTCGAAACGGTAGGCCAAAGCCCACCATGCTTCACTGGTGCCTTGAGCGTTTGCTAAAACTTTGTCGTCAATATCGGTGACGTTTCGAACCAGAGTGACCTGATTGCCTTTGGTCTCGAGCCAGCGACGAAGCTGGTCGTAAACCAAAGCTGAACGCAAGTGACCAACGTGAGGTGCGCCTTGAACTGTTGGGCCACAAAGGTATATGCCCACTTGGCCGGCGACTAGCGGCTCAAAACTACGAATAGCTTGAGATTTCGAATCAAACAGACTTAGGCTCACGAGTTCAGCCTATCTTTGGCAAGGTGATTACCGCCTGAAATAAGGGCTGTGGCAACTGCGGCAATGCCCTCAGAGTTTCCCAAGAACCCGAGCCCGTCGGTTGTGGTTGCGCCAATTGTCACTGGAGCTCCAACTAGTTCGCTCATGGTTTCTTCTGCCTCGGATCGTCTCGGGCCGATCTTTGGTTTGTTCGAAATCACCTGAACAGAAACGTTCACGACCTTGAAGCCCTTTTCAGCGAGCAGCTCTACTGTGGCGCGAATAAAAACTTCACCTGAAGCGCCTGCATATTCAGGGCGGTCAACGCCAAAGTTGCTGCCGATGTCGCCAAGGCCTGCTGCGGCAAGCAGCGCATCAACTACGGCGTGCGCAACTGCATCGCCATCGGAGTGGCCTTCTAGAGCAGGCAGTTCTTGCCAGTCGATGGCGGCAAGTTTCAGTGAACCTGTAGTGCCGAATCGGTGGGTGTCGGTTCCAATGCCGGTTCGCAAGTTTGCTGCGAATAGTCGTTCGGCAGCGGCCAGGTCTTGAGGAGTCGTGATTTTGAAGGCATTGGCTTCACCAGGCACTGAAACGACTGAACCGCCGAATGCCTGATAGGTGGCTGCGTCATCGGTGTAGTCGGCACTGGCGTGAGCATAGGCGCCAATTAGCTTGCTGGTTAAAAACCCTTGAGGGGTTTGTGCAATGGCAAGTTCACTTCGGTCAACTGTTTCTAGAACTTGGGTTTCAGCAACTTTTTTGATTGTGTCAACCACTTGCAAGGTTGGAATAACCCCGCTACCAGATTCGAGCACCGCCTCGGTAACCGAGTTGAAAAGAGCTTCTGACGCTAAAGCACGGGCACTGTCGTGAACCAAAACCACGATTGATTTTTCGTTTAGTTCAGCCAGAGCGTTGGCAACTGATTGCTGCCTGGTTTCGCCACCAACCACCACGCTTGAGGTAACTTCGGGTGCCAATTGAACTTGAGCTAAAAGCGCGCGAGTTTCAGAAAGATGTGATTCAGGTGCTGAAATAACTACTTGATTTAGGCGGGTCACTGCAGCAACGTTTTCTAGCGCGTGCGCCAGTAAAGGCTTTCCGGCTAGAGCAACAAATGCTTTCGGACTCGAAGCGCCAAGGCGCTCGCCCTTGCCGGCAGCAACAATAACTACCGCAAGATCACGCATTCTTAGGCCGCGAGGAACTCGTCGAGCTTGACAGTTGCCTGCTCTGGAGTGATTTTGAGAGCCAGCTTGAGCTCAGACTCAAGAATTTGACGTGCCTTAGCAAGCATGCGCTTTTCACCAGCTGAAAGACCGCGGTCTTGGTCGCGACGCCATAGGTCGCGAACTACCTCTGATACGCGGTGAACGTCACCCGAGGCAAGCTTTTCAGCGTTTGCCTTGAAACGACGTGACCAGTTGGTAGCTTCTTCAACGATGTCAGCGCTTAGAACTGACTTCACGCGCTCGACGCCTTCTTTGTTGATAACGTCGCGAACACCAACAGATTCAACGTTTTCTTCTGGAACCCAAATGGTTAGCTCGGTCTGAACCACACGCAAGTGAAGGTACATTTTGGTTTCGCCGCGAAGTGTGCGCTCTGCCTTTTCAACGATTTCGGCTGCGCCGTGGTGAGGGTAGACAACAGTCATACCAACTTTAAAAGCCATGTGGGATTTCCCTTCAGAAACCACGATTTTACCACAGATTCGGCATTTTTCAGAGACTAAACTAGAACAGTAAGTTGCGCTTTTAATGCGCCCCAGGAGGAACCATGCTCGCTCGTAAATTTGCTGCAGTTGCCGCTGCTGCCGGAATCTTGTTGTCTGCTAGCGCTTGTAGCTTCAACCCACACCCAGATTCGCTTCAGTCTTATGCCCCGAGCGATGGCTCAGGAGCCGACATTGACCTCGGAGCAGGCCACAGCATTAAGTTGCGCAACTTTGTTGCGCTAACTGACGGAACCGATAACGCACTCATCGGAGTTCTAGTAAACACTTCAGCCAAGCCTGAAACAGTTTCGATCAACTATGCGCCTGCCGCAGATGCACCTCAGACTGAGTCGATCACCATTCCAGCAAATGGTAGCTACTCACTTGGGTACAACGGAAACCCTGCTTCGACCCTGAACCTTTCGGGTTCCGCCGGTCAGCTAGTTGAGTTGAACTTTGGCGCCAGCAAAAACAGCACTTGGGCGAAGCTTTCAGTGCCGGTTCTTGATGGAACCTTCGGTTACTACAAGAGCATTGTTGACAATATTCCAGGTTTCAACGATCCAACCCCGATTCCAAACCCAACGGCAACCGACGTAACAGCAACTACTAACTAATCTCTAAACAAGAAAACCCCCGCTTCGGCGGGGGTTTTCTTTTTCAAGCTAAGCCTGATTGTTTAGATTAGACCTCGAATTTGTAGCCAACACCACGAACCGTGACGATTCGCATTGGCCGGGCAGGGTCATCCTCGATTTTGCTTCTAAGACGCTTGATATGCACGTCGAGAGTTTTGGTGTCACCGAAGTAATTTGAACCCCAAAC
Source organism: Actinomycetota bacterium (assembly GCA_039804705.1). Lineage (GTDB taxonomy): Bacteria > Actinomycetota > Actinomycetes > Actinomycetales > Microbacteriaceae > Rhodoluna. The sequence continues at coordinate 3,288 of JBDLVP010000028.1, read as the reverse complement.
GCGGTCAATGATCTGGCCGCGGGTTAGCACGCGGTTTACGTTGACCAATAACAACTCGAGTAGTTCAAATTCTTTTAGCGGCAACGAAGTCTTTTCGCCGTTTACAAATACCTGGTGGCGATCTGCGTCTAGGCGAATGCCGCCGGCCTCAACAATGTCAGATGCTGTCACGCTTGGCTCAGCTTGGCGTCGAAGAACCGCCTTCATGCGGGCAAGCAACTCGCGAGTTGAGTAAGGCTTGGTCACGTAGTCATCAGCGCCAATTTCAAGGCCAACAACTTTGTCTAGTTCGGTGTCTTTTGCGGTGAGCATGATGATCGGCACCGATGAAGTCTGACGAATCTGACGGCAAACATCGTTACCGCTGATGATCGGAATCATTAGGTCAAGCAAAATCAAATCTGGCTTGGCCTTGGTGAACTGCTCGATAGCAGCTTTGCCGTCGGCTGCCTCAATTACTTCGTATCCTTCGCGCTGCAATAAGTAGGTGAGCGGCTCCCGCAGTGACTGCTCGTCTTCAACTACGAGTACTTTTACCGGTGACATTAGCTTTCAGCTCCAAATTCGAGTTCAGGTCGAGGTAGTCGAAGTGTGAAGGTGGTTCCTTTGCCGAGTTCTGATGACACGGTCACTTCACCCTGGTGGTTCTGAGCTACGTGCTTCACGATTGCCAGGCCTAGGCCGGTACCTCCAGTTTCGCGTGAGCGAGACTGGTCAACTCTGAAGAATCGTTCAAAAACGCGATCTAGGTTTTCTGAAGAAATACCTACACCTCGGTCAACCACTGCGATTTCGAACAAGTCTTTCTTGCGGCTCAAAACAACTTTCACTTCGCCGCCAGGCGCTGAATACAAAATTGCGTTCTGAATCAAATTCTTGAGCGCGGTAACTAGCGAGTCGTAGTTTCCATAAGCCTTTGAGAGTTTCGAGGCCTTGGTTGAAATCTTGACTCCACGTTGGTCGGCAACTACCTGGTTCTGAGTAATTGCGTCGTTGATTACGTCTTTGAGTGAAATCAAGTTGAAGGTGGTTGCCGATTCGGCTGCCTGCACCTGTGAAAGCTGAATGATGTCTTGAACCAGGTAGTTCAAGCGGCTGGCTTCACGAACTAGGTTGCCCGAAAACTTGGTAACCAATTCCGCATCGTCTTTAGCTTCGGTAAGTGCTTCGGCCAATAGCGAGATTGCGCCAATCGGGGTTTTTAGCTCGTGCGATATGTTTGCCACGAAGTCGCGTCGGGTGTCTTCAAGTTTTTTGAACTCGGTGCGATCTTCGACAAGCATAAGAATTCGCTTGTGCTTTAGCGGTGCCACTCGCACGTGAACGAAGGCATCTTGCTGCTGCAAACCGGTTTTGAGCGAAAGCTCAGCAATTTCAACCTGACGGCTGGCTCGAGCTTTTTTGACCAACTTGCGAAGTGCTTTGTGAACCAGTTCGCCGTTTTTCACCAGACCGAATGAAACGGCACCGGTGGTTGCACGAATTACTTCGTCAGATTTGTTGAGAACCAGGCTGGCCGCGGCAATAGCTTCTAGTACTTCGTCGGCGTCTGCCGTCAAAGCACCAAGAATCTCGCTGGCTGTGACCAAAGGTCGTATCCTGTTCACTTTATTAACAGTAGGTGATTTACAAGAACACTGTCGCATGGCTAATTCAAGAAAAATAGCGAGTTTGCCGAGCGTTAACCCAATTTTTCTGAAGTGTTTACCCCCTACTGACAAAGTGCCTATTAGTAATCAGAAAGGCTCTATCACTATGCGCGAAGTGTTTCAGAACGATCTGCAAGATGTGCAGAACCGACTTGTAGAAATTGCTGAGTCAGTTTCTAAGATCATGAGCAAAGCAAGCACTGCTTTTCTTCAGGGCGATGTGGCACTCGCCGATGAAGCAATTGCACTTGCCGAAGCAAACGAGAACCGTGCGCTGGCACTAGACGAGTCAGTAATTCGCATTTTGGCTCGACAGTCACCGGTAGCTCGCGACCTTCGCGTTTTGGTTTCAGCTCTGCGAATCAGCGCATCACTTGAGCGCATGGGCGCACTTGCTGGTCACATTGCCGCGATTGCCCGTTACCGTTTTCCAAGCTCGGCCGTTCCAGAGGTGCTACGTGCAACCTTTACCGAAATGGGCGAGCTTGATGTTGAGTTAGCGCAGAAGACCGTCAAGCTACTTCGCAACACCGACGTAGATCTAGCCCGCAAGATTCAGGCAGAAGATGCCCGCATCGACGAACTTCACCAGAACGTTTTCGATGTTGTGCTTGCTGACAACTGGAAAGAAAACGCCATGTTCACCGTTGATGTGACTTTGGCAAGCCGCTACCACGAGCGCTTTGCTGACCATGTTGTTGATATCTCAACCAAGGTCAGCTACCTCTCGACCGGTGAGTGGAACGAACAAGAAGCCTAAAAACTTGAGTAATGAAAAAGCCTCCCAACCGGGAGGCTTTTTCATTTAGTAAATCTTAGAAGTTATTTCTTGGCACCCTGGGCAGCAACTGCAGCCGCACCAGCAGCAGCAGCCTCTGGGTCAAGGTACTTGCCGCCAGCAACTAGTGGCTTGAAGTTCTCGTCAAGCTCGTAAACCAAAGGAATTCCGGTTGGAATGTTTAGCTCAGCAATGTCGGCATCGCTGACGCCATCTAGGTGCTTTACCAGCGCACGCAACGAGTTACCGTGAGCTGTAATCAAAACGGTCTTGCCGCCCTTTAGGTCGCCCACAATTTCGTCGTGCCACAGCGGCAGCATGCGCTCTAGTACATCTTTGAGGCATTCAGTCTTAGGAATCTCGGCAAGGCCCGCATAGCGCTCATCGTGAGCCTGCGAGAACTTGTCGTTGTCATCGATTGGTGGTGGTGGCACATCGAACGAGCGACGCCAAATCTGGAACTGCTCAGCACCGTATTCTGCCAAAGTCTGAGCTTTGTCTTTGCCCTGCAAAGCACCGTAGTGACGCTCGTTTAGGCGCCAGTCGCGCTTTACGTCGATCCAGCTGCGCTCTGCTGCATTCAATGCAATGTGAGCGGTGTTGATTGCGCGCTTTAGACGTGAGGTATAAAGCAAGTCAGGCTTTAGGCCAGACTCAGCTAGCAACTCTCCGGCGCGCTTTGCTTCTTGGCGACCCTGGTCGCTCAAATCAACATCAACCCAACCGGTGAATAGATTCTCTTGGTTCCAGACGCTGTTGCCGTGACGCAACAAAATAACGGTGTACTTAGCAGACATGGCTCTAAGTTTATTAGGTGGCAGTGCGCAAACCTATCGGAACCGTAACTCGCGGCACGACTAA
>JBDLVP010000027.1:0-7414 GCA_039804705.1 Actinomycetota bacterium | reverse complement strand
GTTATAAGCGACCTGTTTTTCGCGACGGCGATTGGTCTCATCAATTGCTCGAGCCATCGAATCGGTAATTTTGTCGGCATACATGTGAACTTCACCATTTATGTTTCTAGCCGCACGACCGATTGTTTGAATCAGCGAGGTAGTTGACCGTAAGAAACCCTCTTTGTCTGCATCGAGAATGGCAACCAGCGAGACTTCAGGAAGGTCGAGACCCTCACGAAGCAGGTTGATTCCCACCAGAACGTCATAGACACCGCTGCGCAGTTCCCTCAGTAACTCAACACGGCGCAACGTGTCAACATCGCTGTGCAAGTAACGCACACGCACGCCGGCTTCGGTCAGAAAGTCAGTGAGCTCTTCAGACATCTTCTTGGTTAATGTAGTAACCAGAACGCGCTCGTTCTTCTCAGCGCGAACTTTGATTTCCTCGAGTAGGTCATCGATTTGACCGCTAATTGGCTTTATTACAATCTTTGGATCGACTAGGCCGGTCGGGCGAATAATCTGTTCGACTACCCCAGCACCGAGCCCCATTTCGTACTTGCCTGGCGTTGCCGAAAGATAAACAGTTTGGCCAACCCGCTCTTGAAATTCCGCCCATTTCAAAGGTCGGTTATCTAGGGCTGAAGGAAGTCTGAAGCCGTACTCAACGAGAGTTTTCTTACGCGAAGAGTCACCCTCGAACATCGCACCAATCTGAGGTACCGTGGCATGAGATTCATCGATGACCGTGAGGAAATCATCGGGAAAGTAGTCTAAGAGACAACTCGGCGCTGAGCCTGGTTCACGACCGTCAATGTGTCGGGAATAGTTTTCAATTCCTGAACAAAAACCAAGTTCGTTGATCATTTCGAGATCAAAAGTAGTTCGCATTTTAAGACGCTGAGCTTCGAGAAGCTTGCCCTGCTGCTCTAGTTCTCGCACTCTCACTGCAAGTTCGTTCTCAATCGCTTCAATTGCCTCACCCATGCGCTCAGTGGTTGCAACATAAAAACTTGCCGGAAAGACAGCGACAGTTTGCAGAGAGCCTAGAGTTTCACCAGTTAGTGGGTGCAGTCGGTAGATGGCCTCAATTTCATCACCGAACAGTTCAATGCGAATAGCGGTTTCTTCATAAACCGGAATGATCTCAATAGTGTCGCCTTTGACACGAAAGTTCCCGCGACTGAAATCGATGTCATTTCGTTGATACTGAATCGAGACAAATTTGCGAACCAGCCAATCGCGGTCAACTTTCTGCCCAACCTGCAGAGGAACGCTCTGATCCAGATATTCTTTCGGCGCGCCAAGCCCGTAAATGCAAGAGACTGTTGAAACCACGACAACATCGCGTCGACTAAGCAAGCTCATGGTTGCTTTGAAACGGAGACGCTCTACTTCATCGTTAATGCTCGAGTCTTTTTCAATAAAGGTATCGCTCTGTGGCACATAGGCTTCGGGCTGGTAATAGTCGTAGTAACTAACGAAATACTCAACAGCATTATTTGGCAGCAGCTGTCGAAATTCATTTACAAGCTGAGCTGCCAGTGTCTTATTGTGAGCCAAAACTAGAGTTGGGCGCTGCACAGCTTCGATTAGCCAAGCCGTGGTAGCTGACTTGCCGGTTCCGGTAGCGCCGAGAAGAACAACGTCGGTCTCCCCGGCATTAATGCGCTTTGCCAACTCTGCAATTGCGGTTGGCTGGTCACCAGATGGCTTGTATTCGCTAACTACTTCGAACGGTGCAAACTCGCGCGTGGTTTCCATAACTAAATAGAACCTTCGGCGTTGCTACTATGTTCCCGCTGTTTCTTGTTTGCAAGCGTCTCGAATTTGAACCACAGAGCGCCAGCATCTTTAAGCAGCAAATCTAGCGATTGGTTTGAATTCAGTATGTAGTCGGCATGAGCTGCTCGAGAAGTCGGTGAACTTTGCGCGCGAATACGCGATTTCGCTTGCTCGACACTCTGATTTCTTAACTCAACCATGCGTCGAATTTGCTCATGCTCAGGTGTTTCGACAGTGACCACGACATCGAAGGGAATGTGAGATTGCGATTCAACCAGCAGAGGAATGTTGTAAACCACGATTGCATCTTTTGACAGCAAAGACAGCCGATTCTTTGCCAGAGACCGAACAATAGGATGCACTATCTCTTCAAGATCTAAACGCTTTTGGGGATTGCTGAACACAATTTGCGCAAGTTTTTGGCGATCAAGCTGATCTCCTGCAAGCACTTCAACTCCGAAGTGCGCAACAACTTGCTTCAGACCTTCGCTACCTGGGGCAACCGCCTCACGAGCCAGCTGGTCAGCATCAATCTCGACCGCACCGAGCGAAACCCAGTGACCAGCGACGGATGATTTGCCGGCGGCAATTCCGCCAGTTAGACCAATAATGAACACTTATTTAGCCTAGTTAAAGAAATCGACCCCCACCCGAGGTGGAGGTCGATTCTCAAAGAAGAATTAGTCTTTTTTGTTCAGCTTGTCGCGAAGAGCTGCAAGTCCTTCGTCATCAGCCAGAGTTCCAGCGCTAGCTGCCTCTGAGCTGTATGAAGTGGTACCTGCATCAGCTGCGGCCGCAGGAGCATCAGGAAGAGTTGCGGCCAGTGCGTTTGCAGCTGCAACCTGCTTCTTGTGAGCTTCCCAACGAGAGTGAGCTTCAGTCCACTCTTTCTCCCACTTGGCGCGAGCTTCGTCGAAGCCAGGCTTCCATTCGTTAGTTGCAGAGTCGAAGCCTTCTGGGTACTTGTACTGACCCTTGTCATCGAAGTCTGCTGCCATTCCGTAAAGTGCTGGATTGAAGTCAGCGCCTTCTGGGTCAACTTCTTCGATAGCCTGCTTTAGCGATAGCGAGATACGACGACGATCTAGATCGATGTCGATTACCTTGACGAAGACGTCTTGGTTCACAGCTACAACCTGCTCGGCAAGTTCAATGTGCTTGGCCGAAAGCTCACTGATGTGAACTAGGCCTTCGATACCGTCTGCAACGCGAACGAATGCACCGAATGGAACCAACTTGGTTACCTTACCTGGTGCGTACTGTCCGATTGCGTGGGTACGAGCGAATACCTGCCATGGGTCTTCTTGGGTTGCCTTGAGTGATAGTGAAACGCGCTCGCGGTCCTGGTCGACCTCGAGAACCTCAACGGTAACCTCTTGGCCGATTTCAACTACTTCACTTGCGTGCTCAATGTGCTTCCATGAAAGTTCAGAAACGTGAACCAGACCATCTACGCCACCAAGGTCAATGAATGCACCGAAGTTTACGATCGAAGAAACAACACCGGTGCGAATCTGCCCCTTGGCAAGATCTGCCAAGAAGGTGCTGCGGCTTGCTGACTGGCTCTCTTCAAGAAGAGCGCGACGTGACAGCACAACGTTGTTGCGGTTCTTGTCGAGCTCAAGAATCTTGGCCTCAACCTTTTGACCCAAGTAAGGGCCTAGGTCGCGAACGCGGCGAAGCTCGATTAGAGAGGCTGGCAAGAAGCCACGAAGACCGATGTCAACAATTAGGCCACCCTTAACAACTTCGATAACAACACCGTTAACGGTGCCATCGGCTTCTTTGATCTTCTCAACGTCGCCCCAAGCACGCTCGTACTGTGCGCGCTTCTTTGAAAGAATTAGACGGCCTTCTTTGTCTTCTTTCTGAAGAACAAGAGCCTCAACTGAATCGCCGACAGCAACAATCTCACTTGGATCTGCGTCGTGGCGAATTGAAAGTTCACGAGAAGGAATTACACCTTCAGTTTTGTAACCGACGTCTAGAAGAACTTCGTCGCGGTCGATTTTTACAACGGTGCCTTCAATGAGGTCGCCGTCATTGAAGAACTTTAGAGTCTTCTCTACTGCGGCGAGGAAGTCCTCGGCTGAACCGATGTCGTTAACGGCTACCTGCTTGGCTGCCTTTGTGCTGGTCATGTAATAGGGCCTTATTTGGTTAATACTCGGGTCGCTAAAAATCTTAGAAACTTAGCAACGTTGGACATTGAATGTGGCCAGAATGGCAACCTCTCTAGTCTAGTGGTGAGGGTAACGAAATTGTTGAAATTATTGCGCTCTAATGCGCGGCTTCATCCCAGTTTGAACCAACACCAATGTGTACCTCTAGCGGTACTGACAACTCAACGACGTTTGTCATTTCACTGGTTACCAACTGCTTCAACTGTTCGAGTTCGCCTGGAGCCACCTCGAACACTAGTTCATCGTGAACCTGGAGTAACATTCTGCTGCCCATTCCGTGCTCGTTTATGGCTTTCGCCACATTGACCATTGCAAGCTTCATGATGTCTGCCGCTGTTCCCTGAATCGGGGCATTGAGAGCAGCTCTTCGAGCATTTTCACGCAACTGAAAGATCTTCGAATTCAAATCAGCAAAAGGACGACGACGCCCAAAAGTAGTAACCGTGTAACCGTCTTGCTTGGCCATGTCGACAACCTGAGCTAGATAACGGCGCACTCCCCCGAAACGATCGAAGTAATCGCTCATAAGCTGTTTGGCCTCTGCATTAGATATTCGCAACTGCTTCGCGAGACCGTATTCACTTAGCCCATACACGAGGCCGTAACTCATGGCCTTCACCTTAGATCGCATTGCAGTGGTGACCTCGGCTGGTTCAACCCCAAAAATTCGTGCACCTACGAAGCGATGCAAGTCTTCGCCAGTCTTAAAAGCCTCAATTAAACCATCATCTTCACTGAGGTGAGCCATGATGCGCATTTCGATTTGCGAGTAGTCAGCAGTCAAGAGACATTCGTACCCATCGCTGTAAATGAAGGCTTCGCGCATTTGTCTTCCGCGTGCACTCTTGACCGGAATATTCTGCAAATTCGGATTCTCACTGCTCAGACGCCCGGTCGAAGTTCCGGTTTGCGAGTAGCTCGTGTGAATTCGCCCATCTGCTTCAATTGATTTCAGCAAGGTTTCAACCATTTGTTTAATTTTTGTTGCTTCGCGGTGGGCTAAAAGTTTGTCAAGGAACTCATGAGGAGTTTGCTCGTTTAGTTCCGCCAACGCTGCCGCATTGGTTGAGAAGCCGGTTTTGATTGACTTGGTGCCCACCATGCCCAGTTCGTCAAAAATCACAGTTTGCAACTGCTTAGGTGACGACAAATTGATTTCTCGACCAATTATTTTGTAGCAATCCTGCGCGATTTGGTTGGCATCATTTGAAGTTTGCTCAAAAAGCTCTGTGAGCATCTTCTCGTTTACCTGAACACCCGTAAACTCCATCAAAGCGAGTGCATCAGAGCTCGGCAACTCAACTCTGCTATAGACATCAATTTGATCTTCTAATCGCACGCGATCGTGCAAATCTGTTGCCAAACAGAGGGCGAGCCAAGCATCGAGACTCGGATCTACTTCTTCTTGAATGAGTGCGTTCTGATCTCCACGTTTGACTGCAATGTCGAGGAACTCCTGAGCCAATGCGTCAATTGAGTAATCACGCTTTGTCGGATCGAGCAAATATGCCAAAAGCAACGGTTCGTAGTCGACACCGGCTATGCGCAAGTCTGCAGCCAATAGGCTGCGTTCCACAAACTTCAAATCCTAAACAGCCTTTCTAACTTGTTCATCGCTTAGCCAAACACCAAGAACAGCAACGAAGTCGGCAGTGTTTGAAGGAAACCAATGAACGCGCTCGGTTTCTGAAGAGAAACCCGCGTGAACGGGATGAATGCCATCAACTTCAACGGCGAATTCAACGGCGAATCCCAGTGTCGAACTATTTGCTTTCAGCCAACGAGTCAAACCGATCGCGTCAAGCTTCGAAGATTCTGGAAGTTTGAAATCGCGCAATTCCCGAGGTTCGATAGCTGCTGGTGCGGTGCTAGCAGAAGACTCTTTTGACGACTGACTAGCCGCCTGAGCAATGGCAATTGCTTCGCTGCTATTTCCGAGTTCCTTGCTCCGCAAAACCTTCTCGGTTAGCGACTTGAATGCGAGTGAAGAGAAGTACTCACGCACTTCGGCCTGGTTGACACCAACGAGTTTCAATGAATCAAATTCGAAGTCGAAAGATAAATCGCGAAGCAAGTGATTGAGGCGCCGATTACGCACCGCAAGTTGCATGTGCTCTCGCAGACTCTCGCCAACTTTTCCAGGAATTTCAACAGAAGCCGCGAAAACGCCCTCTAGAGTGTGATATTGCTGAAGCCACTTTGCAGCTGTCTTTGGCCCAACACCTGGAATACCTGGCAAGTTGTCGCTAGTTTCACCAACTAATGCTGCCAAATCTGGATACTGCTTGGCATGTACGCCGTATTTATCGAAAACAGCTTGGTCATCCATGTTTGCCAGGTTAAGAACGCCCTTGACCGGGTACAAAATCGTGGTGTTCTCGGAAATCAACTGGAATGTGTCGCGATCGCCGCTAACAACAAGCACACGGTAGCCCGCCTCTGCCCCCTGATCGGCGAGACTCGCAATAATGTCGTCTGCTTCGTAATTTTCACGAGTAAGTGTCTTAATTTGCATGGCTGCGAGTGCCTTGGTTAGCACTTCGGTTTGGCCGTTAAACTCGGGCGGAGTTTCTCCGCGGGTTCCTTTGTATTCCGGATATTCATCGGTTCGGAATGAGCTTCGAGATAAATCGAAAGCAACAGCCAAGTGAGTTGGTTTGTGAACCTGCAAGATGTTGAGCATCATCGAAATGAATCCGTGGACCGCATTAGTGTGCTGGCCACTGGGTGCCCTGAAACTATCTGGGCTCAGTGCATAAAAAGCGCGAAAAGCCAAGGAATGGCCGTCAATCAGAAGAAGGGTAGGCTTTTCGTTAGCGTTCATGACTACGAGCCTAAAGGATTCACACAATGACAGCTCCAAAGCTCAGCGAAACTGCTGCGAAACTTTATTCTGAGCGCGGCCTCGGCACCCTCGCCGAGAAAATGGGAATTGTTTTGCAAGAACTCAGTGCAGAGCGTGCAATTGCAACCATGCCAGTTGAAGGCAACACGCAACCACTCGGTTTGCTACACGGTGGCGCCTACGTTGTGCTTGCAGAGTCACTTGGTTCATTTGCCGCAAATGTTCACGCACATCCGAGTGGTTTCGCGGTAGGCGTAGATGTGAATGCGACCCATACCGGCTCCGCTACTAATGGTTTAGTTACTGGCGTTGCCACCGCAATTCACTTGGGTAGCAGCATTGCGGTTCACGAAATAGTAATTACTGACGAGTCAGGTAAGCGTTTGTCTACTGTTCGCATTACCAACTTGATTAGACAGCGAAAAAGCTAAGCCTAAAAAATTTAGGTTGGTGACTCTGTTTCCTTAGGCTTACCAAGTTGCTCAATTACTGTTCTGGCTACCTCTTGCATAGTCAGCCTGCGGTCCATCGATGCTTTTTGAATCCCGCGGAATGCATCTGGCTCGCTTATGTTCATCTTTTCGTTTAACAAACCTTTAGCTCGATCAATAAGTTTTCT
>JBDLVP010000026.1:0-5634 GCA_039804705.1 Actinomycetota bacterium | reverse complement strand
TCGAATTTTCACGGGTGGTTCAGAACGTCACCGATCACACCGGTGGCGAAGTAACCAGCGAGCAACTTTGGGAAATTTTCAATGATGAATACTTGCCGGCTCCGGTTGAAAAGCCAGAGTTGAAGTGGGGCCGCTATGAACTAAAGCGCCTTCGCACCAACAGTGACATGGATGGCAAGGTTGAGATCAATATCACTTTGCGTGCAGGAAGCGATGAGATTGAATCGCAGGGAACTGGTAACGGACCAATTTCTGCCTTTGTAGATGTTCTTGCCCGTCAAGGCGTAGAGGTGCGCGTTCTCGATTACGTTGAGCATACCTTGGGCGCCGACAGCAGCGCGCAGGCCGCAGCTTATGTAGAGCTTGAAGTAAACGGCCACAGCCTCTGGGGTGTTGGAATTGACGGAGACATCTCTACTGCTGGGCTCAAGGCGATTATTTCTGGTGTGAACCGCGTTCTGCGTGGCTAGCTAAGTGCCTCTCTATCGCGACGAAGCAGTAATTCTGCGAACTCACAAGCTGGGTGAAGCAGATCGCATCGTCACAATGTTGAGCAAGCAAAACGGACAAATTCGTGCCGTGGCTAAGGGCGTTCGTCGAACCTCTAGCAAGTTCGGTGCCAAACTCGAACCATTCATGGTGGTTGATGCTCAATTCTTTGAGGGCAAGAACCTAGACACCGTGAGCCAAGCAGAAACCATTCACTCTTTCGGGCTAGACATCATGGCTGACTATGCCGCTTACACCGCGGCTCACGCCATGGTTGAGGCCGCTGAAAGACTAACTGTGAACGACTCAAGCCAGCAGCAATACCTGTTACTGGTTGGCGCACTGCGTTCACTCAGCAGGCAAGAGCATGAAGCTGGTTTGACGCTAGATAGTTACTTGCTTCGAGCATTGTCTCTTGCAGGATGGGCGCCAAACTTTTCAAATTGTGCAGATTGTGGAGCACCTGGCCCCCACACTTCATTCGTGATTCACCTGGGCGGGGTAGTTTGCCAAAATTGCCGGATGCCAGGTTCAGCGGTACTCGATGCTGACTCAACCACACTTCTCGGTGCATTGTTGACAGGCGACTGGTCAGTTGCTGATGCGTCAAGTGAGCGTTCACGAGCTGCGGCATCGGGTATTGTTGCCGCATATAGCCAATGGCACATTGAACGCGGGCTAAAATCACTGAACCATGTGGAGCGAGAATGACCGAGTATCTAGAGCTCGATTACACGGGTATTGCTGCGCCTAAATTTGACGGTGAAGTTCCAGTTCACGTTGCGATAGTCATGGATGGAAACGGACGCTGGGCGAATCAGCGCGGATTGACCAGAGTTGAAGGCCACCGAGCAGGTGAAGCAGCATTGCTCGATGTAGTTGCCGGAGCGATTCAGGCTGGTGTCAAGCATCTAAGCGTTTACGCATTCTCTACCGAAAACTGGAAACGCTCACCCGAAGAAGTTCGCTTTTTAATGGGGTTCAACCGTGATGTTCTGCGTCGCAGACGTGATCAGCTAAATGCTTGGGGAGTTCGAATTCGATGGGCAGGCCGAAAGCCTAAACTCTGGACTTCAGTCATTAACGAGCTAAAAACTGCCGAGAAAATGACTAAAAATAATTCGGTTATGACTCTAACTATGTGCGTGAATTACGGCTCAAGAATTGAAATTGTTGACGCGGTAAACCAGATCGCTCAAGAAATTGCTGACGGAAAACTAAAACCCGGAGCAATTACCGAAAAAACCATTCAACGACACTTGTTGACGGCTGACTTACCCGATGTTGACTTGTTTTTGAGATCGTCTGGCGAACAACGAACCAGCAACTTTTTGTTGTGGCAGAGCGCCTACGCGGAATTTGTGTTTCTAGATACGCTTTGGCCAGATTTCACCAGGGTTGATTTGTGGAACGGTATTTCGCAGTACCACGCGCGAAATCGGCGATTTGGTGGCGCAGTAGACGCACCAAAGAGCGCCAAGGCAAAGTAAACTAGCCTTTCCCTGCAAACCAGCAGGGCTGATAATCGGAGACCAATTGGCTACCCCAAATCGACTAGATTCTGTAATTTCTTTAGCGAAGCGTCGTGGCTTTGTTTTTCAAGCCGGCGAAATTTATGGCGGTAGCCGATCAGCCTGGGACTACGGGCCTCTAGGTGTTGAACTAAAAGAAAACATCAAGCGCCAATGGTGGCGTGCCATGGTTAACAGCCGTGAAGATGTAGTTGGCCTTGACTCATCGGTAATTTTGCCAAGAAAAGTCTGGGAAGCATCTGGCCACGTTCGTGAATTCTCTGACCCGCTGATTGAGTGCACCTCGTGCCACAAGCGTCACCGTCAAGACCACCTCGAAGAAGCCTTTGCCGCTAAAAAAGACCGCGAACCAACCGGTCTAGAAGAAATTGCCTGCCCAAACTGTGGCGTCAAAGGTTCTTGGACCGAGCCAAAACAATTCAACGGTTTGCTCAAGACCTACTTAGGTCCGGTAGCTGAAGAAGAAGGCCTTCATTACCTTCGCCCTGAAACCGCTCAAGGTATCTTTGTGAACTTTGCCAACGTATTAGGTTCAGCACGAATGAAGCCACCTTTCGGTATTGGCCAAATCGGAAAGTCATTTCGAAACGAAATCACTCCAGGAAACTTTATTTTTAGAACGCGTGAGTTCGAACAAATGGAAATGGAATTCTTCGTTGAGCCAGGAACCGATGAAGAGTGGCATGACTACTGGATTCAGCAGCGCTTCAACTGGTACACCGATCTTGGAATTAACCCAGACAACCTGCGCCTTTATGAGCACGCCAAAGAAAAACTTTCGCACTACTCGAAGCGAACTGTTGACATCGAATACAAATTTGGTTTCAGCGGTAGCGAATTTGGCGAACTAGAAGGTATCGCCAACCGCACTGACTTTGACCTAAGCACTCACTCACGCGAGTCTGGAACCGATCTGAGCTACTTCGACCAGACCAAGAACGAGCGTTGGTTCCCTTACGTAATTGAGCCAGCAGCTGGTCTTACCCGCTCGCTAATGGCTTTCTTGGTAGATGCTTACGCTGAGGATGAGGCGCCAAATACCAAGGGTGGCGTTGATGTTCGTACCGTCTTGCGTCTTGACTACCGTCTTGCACCAGTTAAGGCTGCGGTCTTGCCACTTTCTCGAAACGAAGATCTGTCTCCGGTAGCTCGCAATTTGGCGCAAGAACTTCGCGGCCACTGGAACATTGACTTCGATGACTCTGGTGCAATCGGTCGTCGTTACCGTCGCCAAGATGAAATTGGAACTCCATTCTGCATCACCGTCGATTTTGATTCACTCGAAGATCAGGCTGTTACTGTTCGCGAACGCGACACCATGCAACAAGAACGAGTTTCGCTAAGCAAATTGCGCGAGTACCTCGGCGGCAAGCTACTTAGCTAACCATGAAGCCACTGAAATACGGCAATCTCGAAATTGGTACGCCAGTGGTTCTGGCACCAATGGCGGGAATTACTAACACCGCGTTTAGGCGGTTGTGTCGTAATTTTGGTGGCGGACTCTTTGTTAGTGAAATGGTTACGTCGCGCGCCTTGGTTGAAAAAAGCCCAGAATCGCTGCGACTAGTTGGGCACCACTCAAGCGAGCAGATTCGTTCAGTTCAGCTTTATGGCGTTGATCCTGTGACGATTTCGCGCGCGGTGAAAATGCTGGTTGATGAAGATCGCGCTGATCACATCGATTTGAATTTTGGTTGCCCGGTTCCCAAAGTCACTCGAAAGGGTGGCGGCGCGGCTCTTCCTTGGAAACAAGATTTATTCGCAGCCATTGTTCAGTCAGCCGTAAAGGCTGCCGGAGATGTTCCGCTAACGGTAAAAATGCGCAAGGGCATTGACTCAGAGCATTTGACCTACCTCGACGCTGGAAAAGCCGCTCGCGATGCCGGAGCTGCAGCGATTGCTCTTCACGGTCGAACTGCGAGCGAGTACTACTCAGGTCAAGCCGACTGGAACGCAATTGCCGACTTGCGCGAGAGTTTGCCCGATGTAAATGTGCTGGGAAATGGCGATATCTGGTCAGCAGCCGATGCCATCAACATGATGCGTCAAACGGGTGTCGATGGGGTAGTGGTAGGTCGCGGTTGCCTTGGTCGTCCGTGGCTATTCGCCGACCTTCAGGCGGCTTTTGATGAATTTGCCAAAGACCCGAACTCTAACGCTGCGATTAGCCCAGTACAGCCAAATTTGGGTCAAGTTGCCGATGCTTTCAGGGAACACACGGTTTTGCTTACGGAGTTTTTCGAAGAAGAAGACCGTGCTTGCCGCGACATTCGCAAACACGTCGCCTGGTATTTCAAGGGTTACCCAGTTGGCGGAGACTTCAGGGCTTCACTTGCGCAAGTTCAAAATCTTGAACATATGGATGAAATCTTTTCGACGCTCGACCGTGATGCTCAGTACCCAGGTGCTGAGGCCGAAGGTCCGAGAGGTCGACTTGGCGGGGCTAAAGCCTGTAATTTGCCAGAGAACTGGCTAGATTCGCGAGAATTGCAGGGCTCGCAAAAAGCAACTCTGCTCGAAGCCGAATTGAGCGTTTCTGGTGGCTAGTTTGAATGGGTACAGCGAACACGATTTAGAGCGATTCTTGCCTGAAGATCGCAGTAACAGCGCCAGACGCGACGAATTCGCTCGCGATCGCGCCCGCGTTCTGCACTCTGCTTCATTGCGTCGACTTGGGGCGAAAACTCAAGTCTTGGCACCAACCAGCGGAGACTTCGTGCGAACTCGTCTCACGCACTCGCTCGAGGTGGCTCAAATTGGTAGGGAAATGGCAGTAGACCTTGCTCTAAACCCTGACCTGGTAGACCTAGCTTGCTTGGCTCACGATCTTGGCCACCCGCCTTTTGGGCATAACGGTGAAAATGCACTCAATGCCTGGGCTGATGACTTTGGTGGCTTTGAGGGGAATGCCCAAACGCTGAGATTGCTGGCTCGCATTGAGCCAAAAGTATTCAAAGCAGATGGCACTTCAGTTGGCTTGAACCTAACTCGCGCAGCACTTGATGCAACCTGCAAGTATCCATGGTCTAGAAACCATGCGTTGCAAACCAGCGGCTCAAACCACTCTGTGAAATTTGGTTTCTACGATGATGATTCTGATGTATTTCACTGGATGCGC
This sequence comes from Actinomycetota bacterium, assembly GCA_039804705.1. Lineage (GTDB taxonomy): Bacteria > Actinomycetota > Actinomycetes > Actinomycetales > Microbacteriaceae > Rhodoluna. Next base: position 495 of record JBDLVP010000026.1, on the reverse strand, counting down.
TCTGGTTCAATTTCTGGAACTAAAAGTGCCGAAGCTCCAGTAATGGATTTCGCCGATGACGTGGCCTATTCGGTCCACGACTTTGAAGACGCGATTGTTTCAAACTATGTAGACCTGCAGCAACTAGCCGACCCAGAATCAGAAGCAGCCCTGGTTGCTGAAATGGTTCGATGGTCTGGAGCGAAATTCGAAACTGTTGAACTTGCCGATGCGCTGAATCGCCTTCAGGCGCTTGAGTACTGGCCTGCAACCTTCACCGGTTCACCTCAAGACCTAGGCCGACTCAAGAACCTAACTAGTTCACTGATTGGGCGTTTTGTTCGTGGAACAACAGATGCCAGCTTAGAAAGTGCTGGTTCGAGTGATTTCGCTCGATACCAATCGACCCTTACTGTTCCAAGTTGGGTAGAGGCAGAGATTTCAGTGCTCAAAGGCCTTGTCTCGGCATTTTTGATGTCACACGAATCGCGTCGCCCTTTCTACGAGTGGCAGCGC
>JBDLVP010000025.1:0-3696 GCA_039804705.1 Actinomycetota bacterium | reverse complement strand
AAAGCGCATGCAAAATCCAATCAGGCTAAACTTGAGTAGGGCTAAATGCCTCACCTTATTCTACCGAAGCCACCAGGAGGCCCCCAGTGTCAGCACTTGACGGCGACTTTCCGGTAGCTCTGCGCGGTTATGAGCGCGGAATTGTTGATGACGCCATTCGCGACCTTCGTCGTGAAGTAATTGCGGTTTCTGCGCGAAATTCTCAATTGGCACTTGAACTCAAAACAGCTCTTGAAGAGATCGAAACCCTAAAGGCTAATCTTCAAGAAGCCGGCAGCCCTAGCTATGCAGGTGTTGGCTCGAAAGCCGCTCTAATTCTGAGCACCGCAGAAGAAATTTCTATTCGCTTAGTTTCAGAAGCTGAAACCGAACGCGCCCGCATTCTTGACGAAACCGCAACAGAGGTTACTGAGTTACATGGCGAGGCTAAGGGTTATTACGAATCTTTGGTCGCAGAAGCTCAACGCCGAGCTGATCGCACTCTTGCCCTCGGAAAAGAAGACGCCGACGCTCTAGTTTCAGAGGCCCGAAGCGCTGCCGTGCAACTTGTAGAAGAAGCAACGCGCGAAGCTGGCTCAATTCGTGGTGCTACCGCAACCGAGGTGGCGAAACTTCGCTCGACTGCAAAACGAGCGGTCGAAACCCTGGTCGTCAAGGCTGAACGAGAACTTGCTGAGCGCAAACTTTTGGCCCAACGCGACAACACGGCCAAGCTCGATATGCAGCGAGCCGAAGAGCTCATTGCTGAACAAGCCCGCATTGACCTTGAACTTGAATTGACTGCACGTCGGGCCGAGGCCGAAGCCGAGTATTTGCAGAAGCACCAAGAAGCTGTTGCTGCGACCCAGAAATACTTGGATGACGCCAATACCCAGCTCTCTCTGGCACTAACGCGCGTAAACGCAGCTCGTCTCGAAGCAGAAACCCTTGAAGCCGCAGCTAAGTCTGTAAATAAGGCAACTACCGATGCAGCACGCGCGAAAGCCGACGCACTCATCGCTGCTGCAGAAGCTGAGTCCCGCAACATTTTGGCAGCGGCTGAAAATGAGTCATCGCAGAAGATGCGCCAGGCTGAAAGCAAACTACGTCGCGTTGTAAAAGAACGTGACTCAGTAGCTGTCTACCTTGAAAATCTGGTGAGCGTAGTAGCTCAGGTCAAGAAAGAAATCGACAATGAGTCAAACTAACTTCAAGATCAGCAATCCCTTTCAGATTGGATTGCTAGGTGGTCTAGGAGTTTTGTCTGCTGTTGTAATTGGCAGCATGGTGACGACACTTGCCAATGTCATCACCTATGTTTTTGCTGCCTTGTTCATCGCCCTTGGCCTTGACCCAGTTGTCGCAAAATTTGAAAAGCGCGGAATCAAGCGCGCATATGGAATTGCAATAGTTATGGGCGTATTTCTTGGTGCACTTACGGCGATTGGCTTGTTGGTTGCACCTGAACTGGTGAAACAAACTACCAACTTGGTGCAGAGCGCCCCTGGAATCATTGCAAGCTTCAACGAGTTGCCTTGGCTCCACACCATCGATAAGCAACTCGGTGGGGCTATCAGTAATGCCCTGACCTCAGTTTCGAATCTGCTAGCCAACTCTTCAAACTGGGCAGCATTGCTCGGCGGCGTGGTTCAGGTGGGTCTCTCAATTCTTAACGGAATTACTGGCGGCTTGATTATTGTTATCCTGAGCCTTTACTTCATGGCTTCGCTCAAGAGTTTCAAGCGTTGGCTTTATGGACTAGTTGCAGCTAGCAAGCGTGAGCAGTTCTCAGATATTGCCGAACAGATTTTTGACTCAATTGGCCGATACGTAATTGGCCAGGTTTCAATCGCATTTTTCAATGCGTGCTTTATTTTGCTTGTGATGCTGATTTTGAATGTTCCATTTGCAGTTGTTCTTGGCTTCATCGCTTTCTTGCTAGCAATGATTCCGTTGGTTGGTAGCCTGACCGCTGCAGCAATCATTACTTTGACAACTCTTTGGCATAACCCAACCTCTGCCTTGATTATTGCGGTGGCCTACCTGGCATACATGCAGTTTGAGGCATACTTCATTTCGCCTCGAATTATGAGCAAAGCAGTTTCAGTACCTGGCGCCATGGTGGTAATCGCCGCTCTCGCAGGAGGCGCGCTACTTGGTGTGCTAGGTGCCTTGGTAGCTATTCCAATTGCTGCAAGTTTGATTTTGATCTTGCGACAGGTCTGGATTCCCCGACAGCAAAAGCGCTAAAAGTCGAAGCTGGTTGGCAAAGGAAAACTTGCCGGCGCAACCACTTTTACAACTTCGTTTAAAACTCGCGTTACCGAGTCTTCGCCCACCCAGAGGTGCTTGGCGCCTTCAATGTCAATTTGGTCAAAGTTCTTCAGGCTAGCAAACCTAAGTTTCGCCGCGGCTGGCTTTAGGTAGTCGTCATGCTCAGGAATCAGCGCGACTAGCTTTTTGTCAGAGTGGTTCCAGCGAACAAGTTCTTGATCAGAGGTACGATGCAGCGGCGGCGATAGCAGAATTGCGCCAAGAACATCGTGGTCTGGGCCATACTTCAAGGCTAGCTCTGTTCCGAAAGACCAACCAAGTAACCAAGGGTTAGGCAGTTTTCGTTCTTTAGCAAATTCCACCGCGGCCAGTACATCGAAACGCTCTGCGACTCCCCCATCAAAGGTTCCGGTGCTGGTGCCTCTCGGTGAGCTTGTGCCACGGGTGTTGAAGCGAAGGACAGCAACATTTGCGAGCGCTGGCAAGCGGTTCGAAGCTTTTCTTAGAACGTGCGAATCCATGAAACCGCCGTGAGTCGGCAACGGATGAAGGCAGATCAGAGTGGCAACTGGCTCGCCACTTTCTGGCATTGCAAGCTCACCCACGAGGGTTTCGACATCGTTAGTTTTTAGTTCAATGTCTTCACGTATTGCGGGTAACTCAATTGCGTTTCTGATTTCTTGCACGGTCATATCAGTGAACCTTGCCAAGCTTTCCAACAGGCATTGTGAAAGTGTCTTCTAGTATCAAGTCCGCGATGAGAATCCCAAGCCACTGTGTGTGAAAGACCTTGTGAAATAGTCAGGTTGCAGTGAGGGCAGATCCACGACTTCTCGCCATCTTCGCTGCGGCCTGAGGTCGATTGCACAGTGTGCTCTACACCGCGCTTGAATTCGGTGCGGCGCAACCCTTGGCGAAGCACATTTAGGTTTAGCTCTTCAGGCTCAGAGTTGCCCTTCGCTCGCCTTGAACGGTTGTTTCTAGGCATCAGTACCAACCTTTGAGGTCAGAGTGGTGCAAAGCGTTACAAGGGTTGCCGTAACGCCCCTTAATGTATTTCACACCCCACTTGATCTGGGTTTCTGGGTTAGTGAGCCAGTCGCTACCCTCGGTGCGCATCTTGCGACCAGGCAGTGCTTGTGGAATACCGTAGGCACCCGATGATTTGTTGAAGGCATCGTAATGCCAGCGAGATTCACGGTTCCAGAGTTTTACCAAACAAGAGAACTGATCTTGACCCCAGCCAAGTTGCTGACCGAGTTTGTAGGCAAAGTCTTGTGCTGAACCAGCATCTGGAATTCCGGCATCAGCAACAAATGTTGCGGAGTCACCAGAAACCAATTTGAAGCCTCCGCGAGAAAAAGATACTTCAACAGCAGAAACGGTGTCGAGTGGGTGTTCGTGAACGAATCCGGTTGATGAAGACAGGTTTAGACCCTGGGC
>JBDLVP010000024.1:0-5802 GCA_039804705.1 Actinomycetota bacterium | reverse complement strand
CCATCGTCATCGGTGTACACGTGCTCAACATGAGCTTCGTAGTGCCTAAAGATTCCCAACGCGCCAACGTAACTTGGGGCTTCGGCCAGAACCACATCGCCTTCATCCAAGAACAAACCCGAAAGCAAATCAAGGCCGTGCTGTGAACCGGTGGTGATAATCAAATCTTCGATGCTCGAGCTAATACCTTCGAGCGCCATAAGTTCACGAATCTGATCGCGCAAAATTGGGTCACCTTGGCCTGAACCGTATTGCAAAGCTAGATCGCCACGACTGGCCATCAAGGTTGAGTAGCTTTTTTGCAGAAGTTCTTTAGGAAGTGCCGAAACATAAGGCATACCGCCAGCAAGCGAAACGACTTCTGGGCGAGAAACCACAGCAAATAACGCGCGCACCTCTGACACCGAAAGGGTGTTGGCGCGCGCCGCATAAGCATCTAACCAATGGTCGAGGTTATTGCCTTGCGAAGCTGAAGTATCTGTCATGACTGCCTTTTACTGCGGGTATTCGTTAAAGCCTAGTAAAAAACCCTCGTTCGCACATTTTTAGAGCGAACGAGGGTTCTTAAAAAGCTATGGTTTCACGGGAAACCTTTTGAGTATTAGCCCAAGAACTCGCTGAGTTCTGATACCAAAATTGGCTTTGGCTTTGCGCCAACCATCTGCTTTACCAACTGGCCACCCTGGAACACCTGTAGGGCAGGAATCGAAATGATTCCGTACTGCTGAGCCAATGCTGGCTCTTCGTCGATGTTCACTTTAACGATTTCGATCTTGCCAGCGTATTCTGCTGCAATCTGGTCAAGAATTGGCGCTACCTGGCGGCAAGGGCCACACCACTCAGCCCAAAAGTCAACTAGAACTGGCTTTGCGCTTGAAAGCACATCAGCCTGAAAAGATGCGGTGGTTACGTTTTTTGCCATTTGGTTTCTCCTAAATCGATTACTAATTCTATGTTTGAAAGTTCTAGTGGGCGGTTAGGTAGTGCTCTGCGTCGAGCGCTGCAACACAACCCGAAGCAGCAGCAGTAATTGCCTGACGGTAGGTCGGGTCAATCACGTCGCCCGCTGCGAAGACTCCAGGAAGGCTGGTCTTTGATGAACGGCCTTCAACCTGAATGAACTTCTCGTCGGTAAGTTCGAGTTGGTTCTCAACTAGCCAAACTCGAGGGTCGTTACCGATTGCAATGAACAAGCCATCGAGCTCAAGGTTTGAAGTAGCGCCATTTACGGTGTCGCGCAAGGTGATCGAGCTCAATTTGCCTTCGCCGTGCAATTGCGCAACTTCGCTGTTCCAAATAACTTCGATTTTCGGGTTGTTCAGCGCGCGGTCGGCCATAATTTTCGAAGCCTTGAACGAATCGCGGCGGTGAATCAGGTAAACCTTGCTGGCAAAGCGAGTCAAGAAGTTTGCTTCTTCCATCGCGCTGTCGCCACCGCCAATAACAGCGATGGTTCGTTCTCTAAAGAAGAAACCGTCGCAGGTGGCACACCATGAAACACCGTGACCACTCAATTCTTTTTCATTTGGCAAACCAAGTTCACGGTATGCAGCGCCAGTAGCCAGAATTACAGCCTTTGCCTCGAAAGTTTCGCCGTTTCCGGTCTTGACGATCTTTATGTCGCCCTTTAGGTCAACTTCAATTACGTCGTCTAGTAAAACCTCAGTGCCAAAGCGCTCGGCTTGGGCTTGAAAGTTAGCCATTAGATCTGGGCCTTGCAAACCATCTGGAAAACCTGGGAAGTTCTCAACTTCAGTGGTCTTCATAAGCTCGCCACCAACCTCAACCGAACTTGCAATCAGCAATGGGTTGAGTCCGGCTCGGGCAGTGTAAATAGCGGCAGTAAAGCCTGCTGGACCGGAACCGATAATAATGACGTCGCGCACGAAAACTCCTAGAGGGAACAAGGGACTAAACCAATGTTATCGGCGCGCTATTCCCTTTAGCTTCTGAACACTCGCACGCAAGAAACCAAATAGAGCATCAGCTTCGGGCGCCTTGAAAGCCTTAAGCAGAATCACAAAAACTGCAACCACCGCAACCGCGACAATCGCACTGGCAATCATTGCTGCAAGAACTGTTGAAAGTGCGAATGAACCCTGGGCGGCACCGCCAAAAAGTCCCAACAATCCGTAGCCAACTAGCCCTGCGCCGATTGCTGCCAAAGCAAATTTAAACATGGATGACCAAAGGCCGATCGCGTAAGCCCCAATGCGAGCTTTTAGGGTTCTGGCCGCTAGGGTTACCTGAATCAAGGCCGCAAAAGTTGTAGCTAGAGACAGCCAAACCACTACCTGTGAAGCAGGAGCCAGCCAGGCAATCAGAAGTGCCGAAGCAGTGAAAACCGAAGCCTGAACCAAGGTTGTGTAAAACGGTGTTTTGGTGTCTTCAAGAGCATAGAAGGCCTTCTGCAAGAAGAAGTTCAAGCTAAACGGCAACAGCCCAAGCATTAGAGCAATGATTACGTTGCCAAGTGCAATGGTTGCTGGGTATTCGCCTACGAAAACGCGGGCTGCTGGGTAGGCCAGAACCATGAGCAACGTGGCCGCCAAAATGCTGACCATTGAAATCAAGCGAAGCCCTTCGCCCAGATCAGTCTTGAAGTTTTCAGTTGCTTCTTCGTGCGCGTGGGTAGTCAAGCGAGTGAAATAGGCCGTGGCAAGTGAAACGGTAAAAACTGAGTGCGGAAGCATAAAGATCAACCAGGCGATCGATGCAGCGGCAATCGAGGCAACCCCTAAGCCTGCCTGCCCTTGCTCGCGGCTGGCTGCGGGCAGTGAAGCAACCGCGCTCTGAACCAATCCGGCAAGTTGAGTAACAATCACCATTGCAAGGGTCCAGGTGGCAGCCTTTACCGCAGGGCGAAGACCAACGCCTCGCCAGTTGAAGTTGAACTTGAAGTTCAGGCCAATTCGTTTCCAACTGACAAACAAAATCAAGGCCTGAGAGGCAACACCCAAAGTGGCGGTTCCGGCCAAAAGTGAGATTTGAGCTTCACTCCAGTTTTCAACGCCGCGAAAACCGGCCGGGTCTAGGCCAAAGAGAATTACAAAAGCTGCCATGCCAGCCAGTGAAACTACGTTGTTCAAAACAGGTGCCCACATAAATGGGCCAAAAGCACTTCTAGAGTTCAGAACTTCACCAAGCACTGAATAGAGACCATAGAAAAACAGCTGAGGCAAACACCAGTAAGCAAATGCAGTTGCTAAAGCCAGCTGGTTGTTGTTCCAGTTGTGGGTGTAAAGGTGCACCAAAACAGGGGCAGCCACTGTTGCAACTACCGTAATCCCAGCAAATACGGTGATAGCCAAAGTTAGAAGGCGATCTACGTATCCTTTGCCGCCATCGGCATCGTTGCGGTGCGATTTCACCAACTGCGGAACCAGGACTGCGTTTAAAACGCCGCCAACAATAATCACGTAAACGTTGTTCGGAAGTTGATTAGCAACTCCAAAGGCATCAGCCGCGTTGGTGGTAACGCCGATCATGGCGGCCAGCAAAATGGCTCGCAAGAAGCCCAAAATTCTGCTCAGAATGGTTCCCAGCGCCATCCAGGCTGATGACTTCAAAACACTCAAGAGGCATCCTTGTTGGTAACTGCGCTAACGCCTCGTCTTTTGCGAATTGTTCGCAGGGTACCGACTACGCCTAGGCCAACCACCATGACAGCAAAAATCGCCAGAAGCGAAGATTCAATTTCAGCTTGCACATTGAGGGCAATTTCGACTGGCTTACCAATTGAAATTCCCGAGAACGTGGTCAGCCAGGCAGTCACGGTAACTGGGCCATCGACAATTGCCGTGATCGGAATCTTGGCGGTATCGGTGGTATTTGCCGGAATCACTTTTTCAATGGTTGAAGCTAAGACATTGTTTAGCTGTTTGGCTTCAACGTGCACCTGCACTCGAATCTCAACTGGGTAATCGTTTCGAATCGAAACTGGCAGGTAACTGTCTTTAGAAACTAGGTTTACAGAGCTGCCAGGAACAATTTCAATCTGCGGCTCAGGCAGTGTGCTAGCAGTGGCAATCGAACTTGAACCCAGCAAAGTTGCCGTGGCAAACGCAACGGCTAGAACTTTTTTTGCGAAGCGGTTCAATTGCGAACCACCCATTCCCGCACCGCCATGGCAATCCGGCGTTCGTTTTCGTGGGTGAGGCTGCGCTCGAGTGCATCGATTTCAAACCAGCGAACCTCAACTGCTTCGTGATCTGGGTCTTTTTCAACAGTTAGCTCACCCCCGATTTGGCGCATCAAGAAATGGTGAACGGTTTTAGTAATGAGTTTGTTGCCTGCGGTGAACTCATATTGAATGTCGCCGAGCGAGTCAATGATTTCAACTTCGAGGCCAGTTTCTTCGTAAACCTCGCGCAGCGCGGCGGCTGGAATGTCTTCATCGCCTTCTGGGTGGCCTTTTGGAACGCACCAATCTAGCCGACCACCTCGGCCGAGTCGGCCAATCAAAGCCACCCGAGAGGTTCCATCGGCAGCCAAAACGAACCCACCCGCGCTGGTTTCTTCAACCCGCACTAGGTTTTTGTAGTTCTTTCGCTCGCCCATGCATCCAAGCCTAAACGCTTTGCTGTGGCACACTATTGAGCGTGCTATCCGTGGCTGAAGCCCTAAAGAATCTCGAAGTACTCGCTGCTAGCGATACCTTCGTGAAACTTGGCGCGCTTTTCTCAAACGCCGGTTATGAGTTGGCGTTAGTTGGTGGCCCAGTACGAGACGCCTTTTTAGGCAGAAAATCGCCTGACCTAGATTTCACCACTTCGGCGCTACCAGATCAAACGATTGCCATTTTGAAAGGCAAAGTCGACTCTTGGTGGGACATCGGCAAAGAGTTTGGAACCATCGGGGCTCGAATAGGCGATGACACCGTTGAAATCACCACTTACCGCGCCGACGAATACGACCCAACATCGCGAAAACCTTTGGTGGCTTTTGGCACGTCGCTTGAAGGTGACTTGATTCGCCGCGATTTCACCGTGAACTCAATGGCACTTCGATTGCCAGAGCAGGTTCTAGTTGACCCAACCAACGGTCTGCAAGATCTCATCAATGGCGTGCTTCGCACCCCAAGCCCACCGGAAGTTTCGTTTAGCGACGACCCGCTACGCATGATGCGTGGTGCAAGATTTACTTCGCAGCTTGGTTTTGAGCTTGAAGCCAGTACCTTCAAGGCTATGCAAGACATGTGCCAGCGAATCGAAATCATTTCGGCTGAGCGCGTTCGTGATGAACTTGTGAAACTAATGCTTGGAGCCAACCCGCGCCGTGGCCTAAAGGTTTTGAACGATTCTGGCCTAGCAGCTTTGGTGCTTCCTGAGTTGCCGGCTCTAAAACTTGAAACCGACGAACATCACCACCACAAAGATGTCTACGAGCACACCTTGACTGTTGTCGAGCAGGCAATCGATTACGAGGCTGACTACGGACTAGAAAAAGACTTAGTGCTTCGCTTTGCAGCCTTGCTTCACGACATCGGAAAGCCTTCAACCAGAAGGCTCGAAGCTGGCGGTGCCGTGTCGTTCTATCACCACGATGTGGTTGGGGCAAAGCTTGCCGCCAAGCGCATGCGCGCGCTTCACTTTGATAACGCCACAACCAAAGCAGTTTCACGTTTGATCGAACTTCACCTTCGCTTCTTTGGATACAGCGACCAACCTTGGAGCGACTCTGCCGTGCGAAGGTACGTGCGCGATGCCGGCGATCAACTGCTTCGTTTGCATGCTTTGACCCGCGCAGATGTAACCACTCGAAACACCCGAAAGGCAGATCGTCTGTCGCACGCCTATGACG